>LGTG01000227.1 GCA_001190015.1 Candidatus Burkholderia crenata | reverse complement strand
CACTTGTGCCCCGTCGTACGCGTGTTGGGTTCGACACCGGAATGAACCTGGCAGTTTGGGCCGGTGTCGGACCTGTTTGTTCGGCGGTAGGTAAAACCTTCTTCTACCGCATCCCGACTCCTGCGTCACCCCCTTAAGAAACGAGCTGCACCGGGCGCGTCTGCACTCGCCCTTCGGGCTCCTTCCGACGCACCCGAGACCTGCTTATCGGCACCTCTGCTGGTCGTCAAAAGACCGTTCTGCAGAACAAGATCGTTTCGCATTTCTGATCGACGCCGCCATCTGGCGTCGCTTTCTGACCGCCGTTCACAAGGAGGTCACGGCATGAGCTCGCGGAACTTTGCAGGGAGTGCCGCACGATGACGATTCTCGTAGTCGGAGCCGGCGGTCAGGTGGGCCGCGAGCTCGTGTTGCGCTCTCACGGCCGCGAACTGATCGGACTCGACCGGCAAGCGCTCGATATCACCGATCACGACGCGGTCGATCGTGCCCTGCGCGAGTACGACGCGGAGCTGGTGATCAACGCTGCCGCGTACACGTCCGTCGACCAGGCGGAGAGCAATGTCGAGCAGGCGTTCGCCGTGAACCGCGACGCCGTTGAAATCCTGGCTTGCGCGTCGGCACAGGCGGGAATCCCGCTGTTCCACCTGTCCACGGACTATGTATTCGACGGCAACAGCAGTACGCCCTACGCACCGGGCGATCCGGTGTCGCCGCTCGGTGTGTATGGCCGCAGCAAATGGGCCGGCGAGCAGGCCATTCGCGCGCTGCTTCCGGCGCATTTGATCCTGCGGGTGTCGTGGGTGTTCGGCGCGCATGGCAACAACTTCGTGAAGACGATCGTGCGTCTTGCGCGCGAGCGCCGCAAACTTCGGATTGTCGGCGACCAGTACGGCGCACCGACGCATGCCGGCGCGATTGCCGAGGTGCTGCTGTCGCTCGCAGACCGGTACCTGCGGGCGCCCGGCAACCGGTCGCTGCCCTGGGGCACCTACCACTACACGGGGAGCACCGTGACCACCTGGTGCGGTCTGGCGCAGGCTACGGTTGCCCAGGCGGCATCGCGCGGCATGCTCGACCGCCCGCCCACCGTGCGGCCGATCACGACAGCCGACTATCCGCTGCCTGCGGCCCGTCCCAAGAACTCCGCACTCGACATGCAAACGACCCGCAACCTGCTCGGCCTCGAGCCCCGGCCGTGGCAGGAAGGCCTCGCAGGAGTACTCAATCACTGGGCTGCAAACTGATGAACTATCGACCCTCTATCGTCCTTGTCACGGGGGCGGCGCCGGATTTATCGGCTCGAACTTCGTGATCACCTTCTGCGCGCCGACACCGGCGTGCGGATCGTCAATCTCGACCTGCTGACCTACGCCGGGTCGCCAGACAACTTGTCGGACCTACCCGACCAGAGCCGTCACACGTTCGTTCACGGCGACATTTGCGACCGGCCGCTGGTCGAGCGGCTCTTCGATGAACACGGCATTGATACCGTCGTCCACTTCGCGGCCGAAAGCCATGTCGACCGGTCGATTGCCGGTCCGCGCGACTTCGTTCGAACCAATGTGAAAGGCACCTTCACGTTGCTCGAAGCAGCTCGCGCCGCCTGGCTCAGCGCCGGCACGGAAGTGATCCGCGAACGGCGCTTTCACCATATCTCGACCGACGAAGTGTTCGACTCCCTGGGTCCGAGCGACCCGGCCTGGCCTTTGTGGAGACCACCCCCTACGCGCCGAACTCGCCTTACTCGGCAAGCAAGGCCGCTTCCGACCATCTGGTGCGCGCTTATTTCCACACCTATGGGCTGCCGACCGTCACAACGTATTGCTCGAACAACTAAGAAGGCCCGCGCCAGCACGCAGAGAAGTTCGTTCCGACCGTGATCCGCAACTGCCGCCGGTTACCCGTATCCCGGTTTATGGCGACGGCCAGAACGTGCGCGACTGGCTATATGTTGATGACCATTGCGATGCGCTGCAGCGTGTGCTGACAAAGGGCAAGGCTGGCGAGACGTACAACATTGGCGGCTGCAACGAGTGGCGCAACAGCGACGTGGTCGCGCTGATCTGCTGCCTGCTCGACGAACGGCTGCCCGAAGGCGCGCCGCACATGCGGCTGGTCGAGTTTGTTACGAACCGCGCCGGACACGACCGTCGCTATGCAATCGACACTGCAAAAATAAGCGATGAACTGGATTGGAGTCTTGCGGAAGACTTCGAGACCGGCATCGCCAAGACGATCGACTGGCAACTCGGATTGAGGTTATGAAAACACTGATCACCGGCGGCGCCGGTTTTATCGGCAGCTCGCTTGCCAAAGCGTTCGTTGCTCGCGGCGACACCGTTACCGTGCTCGATAACCTGTCACCGCAGATTCACGGCGCAAGTCCGGACGAATCGCCACTTCTTGGTGCGCTTCCGCCAGGCGTGCGGTTCATCAAAGGCGACGTGCGCTACGCGCACGATTGGGCCCAAGCGCTCGAAGGACAAGAAGCAGTCGTGCACCTCGTCGCCGAAACCGGCACCGGCCAGCCGATGTACCAGGTCGACCGCTACGTGGAAACAAATATCCGCGGCACGTCGCTACTGTTGGATCATCTGGCCCACCACCCGCATTCGATCAGCCGCGTGGTGGTGGCGTCTTCACGATCGATCTATGGCGAGGGTAAATATCGCGGCCCTGACGGCGACGTTTATCCCGGCATGCGCAACGCCCGCGACATGCGCGCCGGCCAGTTCGAATGCCTGTCCGCGCAAACCGGCAAACCGCTTGAGGTAGTAGCCACGGACGAAGCATCCAAGACCCATCCGAGTTCGGTCTACGGCATCACCAAGCTGGTTCAGGAGCAACTGGTCCTGATGACATGTAGCGCAATGGGTATTGGTGTTGCTGCGTTGCGGTTCCAGAACGTGTACGGCCCCGGCCAGTCCCTGCGCAACCCGTACACAGGAATCCTTTCGATCTTCTCGATTCTCCTGCTGCGGGGCAATTAATATCTTCGAAGACGGCGAGGAGACACGCGACTTCATGTACATCGACGACGTGGTCGATTCGATCGTCCTGACGCTGGACGCGGAGCACGCGCAACAAGCGGCCTACAACGTTGGTTCGGGCGTGGCGACCAGCGTGCTTGAAGTCGCACAGACACTGAAACGGATCTATGGCGCCCCGGGCGAATTGAAGGTCACGGGCGACTTCCGGCTGGGCGATATCCGTCACAACTTCGCGGACGTCAGCAAGATTCGCAACGAACTCGGGTTCCAAGCGAGCGTTTCGTTTCGCGATGGCGCCACGCGGTTTTGCGATTGGGTCAGAAGCCAGACGATTGAGGACGCGGGTTATGAACGCTCGGTTGCCGAGATGCGTGCCCGGGGTTTGATGAATTGAAGCAATTACCGAGGCAACGCGGAGGCAGGCGCGCGCCTTCCAGACGTAGAAAGGATCGAGACAATGGAAATCGGCATCGTGACCGTCCTGTTCAAGTCGGACGACGTGATCAATGGGTTTATTGAAAGCATGAATACCCAGACGTTCGATAACTTCCATATCCTCTTCGTGGAGAACGACGTCGCCAATCTTCATTGTGAACGCGTGATCCGCGAGACGCTGAAGACGCCGTTCACGTTCGTTCGCAACTACGAAAACACCGGCGTGGCGGCGGCAAGCTGAGTTACCTGAAGGGCGGAAGCTGGCACTTCGGCCACAACAAACCCGACCGGCTGACGACCGACGCGCTGTATCACGTGGACTATGTCCCGACTTGTTCGTTGATCGTGAAGACGTGGCAACTGCGCAGCGCCGGCATTCGCATGTGGGAAGAACTGTTCGTGTATTACGACGATACCGTGTTTTGCCACGAGCTCAGACAGGCCGGGTTCAGGATGTATTTTACGCCGACCATCTATCTCAGGCACAAGATCAGTTCGTCGACGGGTGGGGTGAAATCCGATTTTTCCCGCTATTTCATGACGCGCAACTGGCTTTACTGGGGCCTGAAACGACGCAACTACGCCGTGCTCACGTTCGCGCTCGCGCTGACCAGTTTTCATTTCGTCGCACGCAACAAGGTCGAGATCCGTGGGATGCGTGACGCGCTTCACATGACATGCGCGCTGCCCGCAACCGTTGTGGAATGACATAAACGCCCTTTCACACGGCGTGCCTCTCTCCTGACGACTCGTCCAAAGAGCATGACAAAAATCGTAACGCTGGTCTATTACCATTCGATGGCGCGGTTTTTCTGCGGCATCGAAGACGCGTGGAAGCAATTTGAACCCGATGCCGAGTTTCTGCATCTGGCGGTATTCCCAAGCGCATGGGCCTACTTGACAGTAGTACATCGCAGGAGGACGGTTTCACCCTCCTGGTGTTCGTATCTAAGCCGGTCAGCAGCCGTGGATATATCGGGTAACGAACTCGAGGCGATCTTAGGTTCAAGCAGTCATTGCAACACCATCATTTAGGTTGCGAATATTAACTCTTCAAACGCCTCGGCTGGTGCCTTCCAATCGAGGGCTTTGCGTGGTCTGCAATTGAGCGCGTTTGCAACTGCGTCGAGTTCTCGCTCGGAGTAT
>LGTG01000226.1 GCA_001190015.1 Candidatus Burkholderia crenata | reverse complement strand
GCGGCCCGACGAACCGTTCGGCCGGCGCGGCGAGGAACGCCTTGTACGCGTTGCAGTCGTCGACGGACAGCGATGACATCGCGGCGCCGCGTTCCGTGACAGCCCACAGCAGCAGCCGTTCGAGCTAGCGCGTGTACGCGCGGAGTGCCTGCGGCCGGTCGGTTATAGCGATGCAGTCAGGAACGGATCGCGTCCAGGTCGTGCGGCGCCTGCAGGTAGCACAGGCCAGGCGCGCGATTCGTCCCCTGAGCTCCCGACAGGGTATGCGGAAGCGCAATCCGCTTGAGTGGACCGGGTTTGCCGGCGGGGACGAGCGCGACCTGAATTGGCCGCGGGCACGGCGAGCGGCTCGGCTGCATCGACGTCGGCGTCGACCGTGACGCGCAGGGTGCCGGCGCAGCCAGGCGACCAAGAGCCGCGCGCGCAGGCCGATGCGCGGCACACCGACCGCCACCCGCTGTCGCCGCGGCGGTTGCAGCACGCGACGAGTTCGCCCAGCGTCGTGATCCCCTCCCCCGTCAGTCGTCTGGCGATCAGTGGCCGGAACCACAACCCGACCGGGTGCGTCGCGAGGTGGACCAGATCGTCGCGCATCGCGCGCAGGTGGCGCTCGAGCGAGGTGGGATCGTCGTGGTACGGTGTCGTATCGGCATCGAAGTACAGGCGCGCGATGGTCGGCAGCGGGACGCGCTGCACCCAGGCACACGCAAAGCCACGAAATCGGTGCGC
>LGTG01000225.1 GCA_001190015.1 Candidatus Burkholderia crenata | reverse complement strand
GTTGACCAGCAGTCGAATTGGTCTCAGCGGGTGATTCGCCGGGACGAAATCCTCCAGCTTGACCGTAGTAAACAGAGGTTCTTGCATCTCATCCAATCCGCGCATCGCATCCATCGCCAAAGATTATGAACACGATATCCATAACGCTTGTCCCTCAAACCCCGCTTACACGGGACCCAATTTCAACAGCCTGCTAAAGGCATAGACACTAGTCGATACTCCGAGCGAGAACTCGACGCAGTTGCGAACGCATTTAATTGCAGACCACGCAAAGCCCTCGATTGGAAGACATCAGCCGAGGCGTTTGAAGAGTTAATATTCGCCTAAATGATGGTGTTGCAATGACTGCTTGAACCTAAGTGCGCAGTCCTGAGTCTCCCATGATGAGGATGGCCGCGGCCGCCGCGCGCCATCGGGGGCCGGACAGCCCCAGACTCTGGCTGCGATCGGCCAGTCCCTGCCGCACCCTGGGCCCACAGCTGCAAGGGGAACGCCCGTTCAGTGCGCATCGCGTGTTCACGTGTAATCGTCGCCGGATCCGCGACGGCTTCCCACGGATTGCCAGCGAGATACCGGACCTTCACGAGCCAGTCGAACACGGCGCGCAGCACATAGACAGCGTATTTCTGGCTGCCGGGCGTGAGGCCATCCGGGGCGAACGGTCGCCAGCGCGCCGAGCTGCGGGCGGTGCGCGGGGCCCGACCAACCGTTCGGCCGGCGCGGCGAGGAACGCCTTGTACGCGTTGTAGTCGTCGACGGACAGCGATGACAGCGCGGTGCCGCGTTCCGTGACAGCCCACAGCAGCAGCCGTTCGAGCTAGCGCGTGTACGCGCGGAGTGCCTGCGGCCGGTCGGTATAGCGATGCAGGCAGGAACAGATCGCGTCCAGGTCGTGCGGCGCCTGCAGGTAGCACAGGGCAGGCGCGCGATTCGTCCCCCGCGCCCCAGACAGGGTATGCGGAAGCGCAATCCACTTGAGTGGACCGGGTTTGCCAGCGGGGACGAGCGCGAACTGAATGGCCGCGGGCGCGGCGAGCGGCTCGGCTGCATCGACGTCGGCGTCGACCGTGACGCGCAAGGTGCCGGCGCAGCCAGGCGACCAGGAGCCGCGCGCGCAGCAGGCCGATGCGCGGCACCGACCGCCACCAGCTGCCGCTGCGGCGGTTGCAGCACACGACGAGTTCGCCCAGCGTCGTGATCCCCTCCCCCGTCAGTCGTCTGGCGATCAGTGGCCGGAACACAACCCGACCGGGTGCGTCGCGAGCGGCGCCGCGACGGCGAGCTTCGACGCATCTTCGACCATTCTGAGCGTGACGGCGGTCAGCTTCGCGCTGCCGTGCTGGCGGATGGGACGCCTTCAGGTGGTCGGCCAGCACCGGTGAGCCGTGCAGCGCCGTGAGGTGGACGATCGTCGCGCATCGCGCGCAGGTGGCGCTCGAGCGGGGCGGGATCGTCGTGGTACGGTGTCGTAGCGGCATCGAAGTACAGGCACGCGATGGTCGGCAGCGGGACGCGCTGCACCCAGGCACGCAACGCCGCGAAATCGGTGCGCGTGTACGTGCGTGGCGGTGGCAGGGTCAGCTGTTCGGCATGGTCAGTCATGGCCGTTTCCAGCGGCGAAAGCCATAGGGCAGGTTTTGTATCTCCGCCCATCGGG
>LGTG01000224.1 GCA_001190015.1 Candidatus Burkholderia crenata | reverse complement strand
CGTTAACAGAAAGGATTCTTTATTAACAGAGAATCGTAGAAAAATATGGGTAATTGCAAGGGCTCCGGCTTCGGTACTGATACGCGCGGTGCAGCGGGTGATAAAACCGACACTGGCACTGTGTCATCGATCGCGACGACCGCCATGAAGGCTGATGGTGCCAGCGCTAAGTTGTCCCTCACGGCGGCGTTTGACTGTTCGCGCAGCCGAACCCATTTGTGCAGTTGGTTGGCATTCACCCCAGCCTTCAGGGCTAGGCCCAACAGCGATGCTCCCGGTTCTAAGCAGGCATCGATCAGCCGCTGCTTGTCTGCCGGGTCGAAGCTGCGTTTGCCTCCAGCACCAACACAGGTCACCCGCAAGGGCAAAAAGCTCAAGTCATTCTTGATCATGGATTGCATCCGCAAGTTCTTATTGCGGACGCAATCGTGAACCCTCTTAAACATCGAAGCTACGTGTGTAGAAACTCGCGCTTACGACAAAAGAAACCTGCCGCACTCCCTTGAAAGCTAAGCCTGCAAGCCCAAAATTAGGGGGCCGCCGATGGTTTGCGACTATAATGTATAGCTTTGCAAGTGCCGAAACGTTAATCGTAGGAAGAGTGACATGCCGATCTACGCGTACCGCTGCGAGTCCTGCGGCTTCGAAAAAGACGCGCTCCAGAAAATGAGCGACGCACCGCTCACCCAGTGCCCGCAGTGCGGGAAGGAAACTTTCGTCAAGCAGGTAACGGCCGCGGGCTTTCAGTTGAAGGGTTCCGGCTGGTACGTCACCGATTTCCGTGGTGGCAACAACGGCGCCGCTGCTGCTTCCAAGAAGGAAGAGAGCGGTAAGAAGGACGAAGGCGCCAAAGCGGAAACGAAAAGCGAAAGCGCATCGGATTCGGGTAATTCGAGTAACGGGTCGAGCAAGGATTCGGGTAATCAGTCGTCGAAGACTGATTCGTCCACCGCAAGCGCGCCAGCAGCGAGTAGCACGACATCGGCTGCGGCGTCATCGGGCAAACCAGCGTCGCCTGCATCGAATTGACGCTCGTCGCTTGCGCGAAGCGCGACGCCTGCAACGCAATCTTGCCCGACCTGCGCTGACAAGCGCGCTCAGTTGCACGATCTGCTCGATCTGTCCGATCGCACGCAAGAAGATGACCGCCCGAAGCCATGAATGTGTGTTGGGCGGCGAATCAGCTAAACCGCGAAAGCCCAAGCGGGGCGGCCTTCCGGCTGTGTAAATGACGACCAAAAAGACTACGTTGAAATCCGTGTTCGCGACCGGCCTGCTGGTGCTGGTTCCGCTTGCCATCACGCTGTGGGTGATCGGGCTCGTGATCGGGACCATGGACCAGACGCTCCTGCTGCTGCCGGAATCCTGGCAACCCGAGCGGATCTTCGGCTTCCATCTGCCGGGCCTCGGCGCTGTGCTAACGCTTGCCTTCATTTTCGTCGTGGGCTTGCTCACGCAGAACTTCGTCGGCCAGAAAATGGTCGAGTGGTGGAATGTGATCGTGCGTCACATTCCCGTGGTCGGACCGCTGTATACCAGCGTTAAACAAGTGTCGGACACGCTACTCTCCAGTAGCGGCAACGCGTTTCGCAAGGCACTTCTGATCCGTTACCCGCATTCGGGGTCCTACACCATCGGTTTCCTGACGGGCATTCCCGGCGGCGACGTGGTCAATCACCTGACTGAAGATCATGTGAGTGTCTACGTGCCGACCACGCCGAATCCCACCTCGGGTTTCTTCCTGATGGTGCCGAGAAGCGAAGTCATCGAGCTCGACATGTCTGTCGATGCTGCGTTGAAGTACATCGTGTCAATGGGAGTAGTCGCGCCGTCCATGCAGCAAGCGCAGGCCGCGCTGCGCCGTCCCGTCGATCCGCCGCTGTAATGCCGGCGCGCTGCGAACAAGACCTTGGACTTGTGCGCGCGCACCGTTGATCAATGAATAACGAAAGACACAACATCATGTCGATGAGATCCGAATACTGCGGTCTGGTGACCGAAGCCCTGCTGGGCCAAAGCGTTTCGCTGTGCGGCTGGGTACATCGCCGGCGCGACCATGGCGACGTCATTTTTATCGATTTACGCGACCGCGAGGGCCTCGTGCAGGTCGTGTGCGATCCTGATCGCGCTGAAATGTTCAAGGTGGCCGAAGGCGTGCGCAGCGAGTTTTGCGTGCAGGTGAAAGGCATGGTGCGCAGCCGCCCGGAAGGCACGGCGAATGCTGGGCTGACGAGCGGCAAGATTGAAGTGCTGTGTCACGAACTGAATGTGCTGAACGCGTCGGTGACGCCGCCGTTCCAGCTCGACGACGACAACCTCTCCGAAACCACGCGCCTCACGCATCGTGTGCTCGACTTGCGCCGTCCGCAGATGCAGCAGAACCTGCGTTTGCGTTACCGCGTGGCTATTGAAGTGCGCAAGTACCTGGACGCGCAGGGTTTTATCGGCATTGAAACGCCGATGCTTACCAAGAGCACGCCGGAAGGCGCGCGCGATTACCTGGTGCCGTCGCGTACGAACCCGGGTCAGTTTTTCGCGCTGCCGCAGTCGCCGCAATTGTTCAAGCAATTGCTGATGGTGGCGAACTTCGACCGTTACTACCAGATCGTGAAATGCTTCCGCGACGAGGACCTGCGCGCGGATCGTCAGCCGGAATTCACGCAGATCGACTGTGAAACGTCGTTTTTGACGGGACAGGAAATCCGCGATCTGTTCGAAGCGATGATCCGTCACGTCTTCAAGGAAACCATCAACGTCTCGCTCGACGAGAAGTTCCCGGTCATGCTGTATTCGGAAGCCATGCGCCGTTTCGGCTCGGACAAGCCGGACCTGCGCGTGAAATTGGAATTCACGGACCTGACGGACGCTGTTCGGGACGTTGCTTTCAAGGTCTTCAGCACGCCGGCCAATTCCAAGGACGGCCGTGTGGCGGCGATCCGCGTGCCGCGTGGCGGCGAGATGTCGCGCAGCGAGATCGACGGTTACACGGAGTTCGTGCGTATCTACGGCGCGAAGGGCCTGGCCTGGATCAAGGTGAATGACATCGCGAAGGGCCGCGATGGCCTGCAGAGCCCGATCGTAAAGAACCTGCACGACGCATCGGTCACCGCGATCATCGAGCGGACCGGCGCGCAGAACGACGACATCATTTTCTTCGCGGCGGATCGTTCGAAAGTCGTGAACGACAGCCTTGGCGCGTTGCGTCTGAAGATCGGTCACTCGGAGTTCGGTCGTGCGAACGGCTTGTTCGAAGCAGGCTGGAAGCCGCTGTGGGTGACGGACTTTCCCATGTTCGAATTCGACGAGGAAGACAACCGTTACGTGGCTGCGCATCATCCGTTCACGAGCCCGAAGGACGAGCATCTGGAATATCTGGAAACGGACCCGGGCCGTTGCCTTGCGAAGACATATGACATGGTGCTGAACGGCTGGGAAATCGGCGGTGGATCAGTGCGGATTCATCAGGAAGAAGTGCAGAGCAAGGTGTTCCGCGCGCTCAAGATCGGTGCGGAAGAAGCGCGGATCAAGTTCGGTTTCCTGCTTGACGCGCTTCAGTACGGCGCGCCGCCGCATGGTGGTATTGCGTTTGGGCTGGACCGGATCGTCACGATGATGGCGAGCGCCGATTCCATCCGCGACGTGATCGCATTCCCGAAGACGCATCGCGCGACGGATTTGTTGACACAAGCACCGAGCGAAGTGGACGAAAAGCAGTTAAAGGAACTGCATATTCGTTTGCGTCAGCCGGAGCCGAAGCTGCAGTAAGCGTAGCGAGTAACAATGGTTGAAATTAGCATAGGGTACGACCATAAGGCCGTACCCCTGCCACACCACCCGGCATGCGGGTCCGCACTGGGCGGTTCGAGAAGTTGAGGTTATGAGTCGAGGCAAAC
>LGTG01000223.1 GCA_001190015.1 Candidatus Burkholderia crenata | reverse complement strand
GGCTGAGCTCAGCTCCGGTCGCCCCATTTAACATCTCCAAATTTCGAGATGTTGCAACGGCCGGTTGAATTCGCCTTCTACGCAAGGCGAGGAACGGTACAGATCAGATGCTTACGACGCACCGGCAATGGTGCCGACACAAAATGTTATGACGGGTACGCCGCACTTTCCCCATAGTGCGCGTTCTTACCGTCTTTTTATGTCTTAAATCGTGTGCTCTTAGATAACTCTCGCACCCGCCACAAATCTACTTTCAACACATACCCGCGCGCAGCCAGGGCTTACGGATCACCGAGCGGATGTGCTGGCCCACCCACGGTTAGGTCTGGTCCAACTGCGGCCCTCAAAGCGTGAAGCAGCGTGAAGCGCTCGAAGCACAGCAATCGAAGGTAATGTGGCAGTCATTCGACTTGATTTTCGGCTCCCCCTCTCGGTCGAGAACAGCGGCCAAGCTGCGAACTCTCAGGATGTGTGCCAGCTGATTCAGCGTACGAGGACCACACCGACCGAAAGCGGGCCTTCTCCTACTCGATCGACAACCCGGAGGGCGAAGCGCATATCGCGACCGTTAGCTATCGCGGCCAGGGTAGCGACGCCGACATGGACACGTTACTAGTCCGACACCAAAGCGACACCGAAGCCGAAACGAGCTTGTGGACTCACGACGGACGTTCCTGGTCCCGTCACGCAGATGCTGCGGTGGACGACCTTCCTCTTTCTGGTGACGTCAGATTCGAAGTGGCCGACGACAGTGTAAAGCTGGAAATTAACGGGCAACCATTCTCTGGTGATTCTCTCGATGCTTTTCCATCCCACTCGGGTACCTTGGGAATCCGCTAGCTTGGAGCCGCAATCTGGCCGGGCAAAGAGTAGCGTCGCTTTGATTGCTGATGTGCTTCTGGCTAACATCAGTAATCGTTTCAGTGTTGATAGCGCCTAGTACTACTGTGTTATAAAGTTATTAAAATTTGAACAGCAAAATGGACATTGCTGAAGCCGTTTGGAGATGTAGGCAGCGATGTGCTAGCACAGTGAAGCAATCGAATCAGGTACGTGGCGCTGCGTGCGATGGGGAGCCGCGTGGCGCGTACTTCGCGGCCTCGACAGGCAGCGGTGCGTGGCCTGGTGGCCACACGCGAGTACTCGACTGAATACCCACCGCATATCGCAAGCCGCATTCGCCAACGGCATCGCGAAACGCAGTGTCGTTTCCGTAACCCGCATCGGCCAGCACTATCCCGTCCGGAGCACCGCTTTGCCGTGCCTCACGCAACTGCGCGATTGCGATCTGCGGGCTTGGTCGCAAACTCAATCTCGTCGGCACACCGGCCTGCTGCCGTCTTGCCGGATCATTGGCCCAGTCCTGAGGCAAATAAAGCCGATACGCTACGGGCAGGCTCACCTCTTTGGTGGCCACCGACAGACTCACGGCGACTTGGCAATTATCTTGTTTGCCCAATTGCCCGCAGTATTGCCGCGCTACACCAACCGAATGTTTGCCTTTCTTCGGGAAACCCGTGTCGTCAATAATCCAGTACAAGCCTTCGGCAGGATCCATGTATGGTAGCGCCCAGCGACGCACCTGCTCAAGCAACGCAGCATCGGACCATT
>LGTG01000222.1 GCA_001190015.1 Candidatus Burkholderia crenata | reverse complement strand
CAATCAGCGCATGACTGATTGCGTAACGATTCAGGGTCTTCTCTAGCTGCTCACCCAGCAGCGGCCCCGCTGCCGGCAATACCAACCGACCGCCACTGCAGAACGCCATAAGGATTTCCATTACCGCTGCGTCAAAACTCAGCGACGCAAACTGCAGAACCCGTACCGGCCCGGCCACCGCGAACCGCTCCTCCTGACTTTTTACCAACCCAGCTAAGCCGGCGTGGCTGACCGCCACCCCTTTGGGTTGGCCCGTCGAACCCGAGGTATAGATCACATACGCCAAGTGATCTGGTCGTAGCGCTCGCGCCGGCGCACTCGACGCCTGCCACGACAAATCGAGTCGATCCAGCTCCACCAGATGACCCCAATACGACGGCAGTCGTTCGACCTGTTTTGACTCGGTCAAAAGTACTGGCGCCATCGAATCCGTCAGCATGTAGGCCAGGCGCTCGGTCGGGTAATCCGGCGCGAGTGGCAAATAGGCAGCCCCTGCCTTGGCGATCCCAAGTATCGCCACCACCATGTCAATCGAACGCTCCAAGCACACCCCGACCACGACGTCTGGCCCCACGCCCAAACTCTGCAGGTGACTTGCCAGTCGGTTGGCCCGTGCGTCCAACTCGCCATAGCTCACGCATCCGTCCGGCCCCTCCAGCGCCACGGCATTCGGCTGACGGGTTGCCTGAGCCTCGAACAGTTCCGCCAGCGTGATTTCGCCAGAATCCAGTGCTTTGCCACTCCATTCCTCCAGCAGTTGCCTCCGTTCCGACTTGTCCAGCCATGGCAGTGTGTCGATCGGACTTTGTGGCACAGTCGCGATCGCTTCGAGTAAGCGTATCAATTGCGCACCTAGTCGCTTTGCCGCATCGAACGAAGCAGGCCGGTAGATCAGATTGAGCGTCATTCGCTCACCTGGCTCGATCATTACCGACAGTGGATAGTGCGTCATATATCGATCGCCGCCGGAGATGTGGCGTAAGCCGAATCCCTCGTCCTGTTGCACGATTGCTTTGGCATTCACCGGGTAGTTCTCGAACACGCAGAGCGTGTCGAACAACTGTCGTTGTCCAGCCAGACGTTGGATTTCGGCCAGATCCAGATACTGGTACTCCAGCAAGCGCGCTTGCTCTCGTTGCAAGCGTTCCAACAACTCCACCACGGTCTCTCCCGCTCGCCAGCGCAAGCGGAGCGGAACGGTATTGATGAACAGGCCAATCATGCGCTCCACGCCCGGCAACTCACCTGGCCGCCCCGCCACA
>LGTG01000221.1 GCA_001190015.1 Candidatus Burkholderia crenata | reverse complement strand
GCTTATCGGCACCTCTGCTGGTCGTCAAAAGACCGTTTCTGCAGAACAAGATCGTTCCGCATTTCTGATCGACGCCGCCATCTAGCGTCGCTTTCTGACCGCCGTTCACAATTGATGGTCTCCCACGCTTCCTTGGTCAGGGTGCCGCGCACGGCGCGCGCGTTTTCACGGGCCGCGTGCAGGCAGTAACTGATGCTCGACGGATTGCCGGATCAAGGTGAGCGCGCAGCGTGAAGGCGGCACGCTCGTGCTCAGCGTCCGCGATACGGAGGCGGGTATCAGTATCGGCGGTACTGGTCTTGGTGCTTTGCCGCCCGGCGGCAGCCGTTTCGGCATCCAACAGGTTCGTGAACGGCTTGCCGCGCCGTACGGTAAAACCGCGTCGCTTGAACTGCGACGACGAGGGCGGTACCTTGGTTATCGTGCGCCTTCCTGCATCTTGATTCCGCCCGCTGGGTTGATTCCCACTACCGACCATTCTGTGCCCATCATGAAAGCCACAGTACTGATTGCTGAAGACGAAACTTTGCTGGCGGCAGACTTGCAGGCCCAGTTGACCCGGTTATGGCCGGACCTGCACTGCGTCGCGAGTGTGGCCGACGGTGAGATCGCGGTCGAGCAAAGCCTCGCGCTGCAACCCGACGTGCTTTTCCTCGACATTCGCATGCCCGGCATGACGGGGCTGGAGGTCGCGCAGGCGCTTTGCCGAAGACTGACCGGATCTCGCCAAACTATTTCTGTTGCTGGTGTTTGTGACCGCCTACGATCAATACGCGCTGCATACATTCGAGCACGCGGCGGTCGACTATGTGCTGAAGCCCGTGCGGCCCGATCGCCTGGAAAAAACCTGCGCCCGTTTGCATGCCGACGCCACAGGACCGCAGGCCAAACCACCGGCCGCCAGCCCGCTTCGGCTGATCCAGGCGAGTGCCGGCAATACCATTACCATGGTGCCCATAGAGGATGTGCTGTACTTCGAGGCCACCGACAAGTACGTACGGATGGTCACGGCTGAACGCGAGCACCTGATCAGGTGCTCGCTGCGTGAACTGCAATTGCAACTTGATCTGGAGTGTTTCTGGCAGGTTCATCGCAGCACGATCGTACGGTGTGATGCCATCGCGACTGTGTTACGCGATGACAGCGGCAAACTCACGCTGACGCTGCGTGGCCACACCGACAAGCTGAGCGTGAGCCGCCTTTACGCCGACAGGTTCAAGGGCCTTTAGCGAAGCTTAGCCAAGCGGGAACGGCTATTTCGATAAGTCTTGACCACCTTTTGGCGGCGGAATCGCTGGTGCGTCCAGGTCATGTTTCACCCGCGAGAAAAAATCGTCGTAGGTTTCCTTCGTTAGAACGATCTTGGTTTTGGAGTTATCGCCGCTGTCCCAGACGGTGTTGTCGAAACGAACGCGTACGAGAACGCCCGGGCCTGTCGTGGAGGGGACTACGGTGACAAGTGCCGTCGTGTTCTGATGGTCCGGTTTTGCCGGCAAGAAGCCAACGCTGGCCTTCAATACCCCACGCAAAACCTCGCGCCACCTTTGGAATGAGTACTTCACTGTGGGAGCCCTGGACCAGGCCCGTGTCGTTTTCTATGGTCAGCGGTCGTAGCCGTTCGCAGTCAACGCGCTTTCGACGGCGCGCAGTGCCTGCACCACGGACACATTCGGGAACCCGCGATCGCGGATCGCAACGAATGTGCTTTGCTCGGCGGCGGTAAGATCCACGGTCGTCTAACCCGAACTGTATTCGACAGCGGTTCCTCCCGAACCCGTGACGCGCTCATTCGGATTGGGGGTACTGCAAGCCGCGAGCGAGACAGCAGTAGCGAAGCGAGCACACCGCTTATCGTGCAGCGTGCACTTGTCCGAAGCCACCGAGCAAATGCGCTATGGCGCCGTGAGCCGCGCGATCCTGGTCAACACGTCGGCGTCGTTTGCGCATGGCTGGCTGATCCCGCGCCTGGCGGATTTTCATGCGCAGCATGCGGGTATCGACGTGCAGATCGTGACCTCGCCGGACATGGGCGTGGGTGGGCTCGACGAATCGCACGATGCGATCATCCGGCGCAATCATCCCGACCTGCGGCGTTCCGGCTTCGTGTCGCGGCACCTGGTTGCGAATCGAGCCGTGCCGGTGTGTTCGCCGAACCTGCGTGACCGATTGGGACTGCGTATTCCCGCCGATCTGGCCCGTGCACGCCTGCTTCACTATTCGGGCCTCCCTGACGCGTGGCAGTGGTGGTTCCATAACGCAGGCGTGCCGGTCAGCGAGACGCTGGGCGGGCCTTACTTCGAACAGTTTTTCTTGCTGGTGCAGGTCGCAACGAGCGGTCTGGGCATTGCGCTAGCGTCGCATGCCGTGGTGAGCGCCGATATAGAGAGCGGCAGGCTCGTTGCGCTCTTTCCCGAGGTCGAGTTGGAAGGGCCTCCGTTTCATTGCCTGTATCGGGATGCGCCGGATGACGGGGAACTCACCGTCTTTCTCGACTGGCTGTTCTCTGCGTCATGACGAGCGCGAACAACGCGGCCGGTCGAACCTGCGTCGCCTAACCCCGCACCCGGCGAAATTCGCCCAACCACTCCGACAACACCGCCACTGCTTCGGGCGTCACCGCGTTGTATAGCGAAGCCCGCAGGCCGCCTATCGACCGATGTCCTTCCAGGCCATGCAACCCGTCGCGACGGGCGTCATTGATGAACTGCGCTTCCATGACTGCATCGGGTAGACGGAAAGCGACGTTCATGGTCGAGCGGCAAGCGCCCTCGCCATGCACGCGATACAACTGGTCCGATTTCGCGCGGTTGAGCGCTGCCATGTTTTCCACGCCGCCTATTTCATCGCGCAGGATCACCACGGTGACACCGGCCGAGGTTCTTCTGCGCGTGCGCATAGATCATTGCGTAACGGTCGATGTCGAGCGACGCAGCCAGCAGATTGGACGACATGTCGCAAACCAGTGGCATCTCATGCAGGCCCGGAATGTCCGCAAATTCCAGCCCTTCGACCGTCTCGTTGGACACGTAATGCAGGTAGGCCGCGTCCGGTGCTAGATGCAGTTCGTCCGGCGCAGGCAAACGGCGATACCCCCAGCGCTGCCGTCCCATACCACACGCGTTGCTCCTTCGTGCCGCGCCTCGACCGGCGCCTTGGCGCTCCAGTAACCCGACACGATGTACTCGGCATGCTTGCCGCTGCCGCGCAGGAAGTTCATTGGCAGCATGGAGAACTGTAGGTTGCTGCCGCCCTGCATGAACAGCGCATGGTAGTTGCCGGGGATATCGAGCAAAACGCGCAGGTTGCGCTCGGCTTCATCGAGGACGCCGCGGAACCAGTCGGATCGATGGCTCATTCCCAGCACCGACAGACCCGTTTCGGGCAACACATCGATTGCAATGCTCGTTTCGCGCAGTACCGAGGCCGGTAACGCGCCCGGTCTGCCGGAGAAGTCCATTCAGCCCGCCGACCACGCCGCTGCGGCGCTCGTAGCGCGTGAGCATGGTCGCGTTGGATTCGAACACGAACACCTGACCATCAGGCAAAAGCGTGAACTCGATGCCGCCGTAGTCCAGATCGAGCCGCTGGCCAATAGCCGTAATGGCGTTCATTGCGCGCTCGCCGAGGGCCGCACGTGGGTCTTGCAGGAAGAGCCGTTCCTCGGCGAGCTTCCACGCATGGCTTTCCATATCGGCGGAAAAATAATGCGCGATCCAGTGCTGCGAGATCACGAGATGATAAGGAAGCGGCTGACGATCGACGTAGATCACACGGTACTTGTGGTAGAAGCCATCGGCGGACTGGCAATCGCGAAACGCCGTCAGGTACTGAGCACCTGCTTGTGTCGATAACCGGCTTTCAAGTGCTTCGATGCTGTCGTACAGAACCAGGCCGTCGCCACCGTGAGGAGCAACAGGCCGGGCCAGCAGTGGAAACGTAACGGCGTGATCGTCGAGCAGCGCGGGAAGCTTATGCCGCGAGGTCCGGGCGATTGCATCGTTTGGATTGAGCAACGGGCGTGAACACTGCGCCTCAAAACGTGCGAGTCTCTCCCCAAGCGGCGCTGCAATATCCGGATCGCCGATCGCGTTGAACACGAGATCGAAGGAGGGAAGCTGAGCGTCATCGTCGATTGCATACTTGATACGGCAGTTCCTTGCGCCAGGCAACAACGCCTCGAACGGCACATTACCGGTGCTTCTACCCGCGCACAGGATCAGGACGGAGCGAGTCCAGCCCGCCGTCTCTTCGACAAAAACCCGCTGAATTCCATAGGCGCGCTCGCAATAAACCTCGGCAAGCGCAGTGGTTCCCTCACCGGCACGAATAGCGGTAAGGTTCTGGCATGCAACAGCTACGTTCGGATCGAGCGTCAGCACGAGCTCGTACCAGCGCGCAGCGGCTGCGTGGTCACCCTTCATGAAATAGCCCGTGGCGACGTCGCACAGGCCGTTCGTGCGAGCGTCCGGTGACCCAACGGATCGGGCGACGCGATCGCGCTCAAACGATCAATTGGCGCAGACGGATGCTTGGGGGTGTCGTCGGATTCTCGGGTCATCATGGCCTAGCCGTGCGCATCGGGACGCTTCATGAATGCGAGTTTCGCTGCATAGCGGCCTCGCCCGACATTTCGATTACAGGCACACATGCCACCATTACGAAAATTTACGCGCCGGTCGAACGTGCCCGGTCACGGCTCCGCCGCCTTGACGATGATCTGCGCATCCGTGTCCCGCTCGATCCGTTTCAACACCAGCTGCATGGCGGTAAAGTCAGCAGGCGTGCAAACCTGCTTGCCGAAGTTTGCCTTCAGATGACGCTCCGCCTTAATCAGGTTCCTCGCGGGGTCGAAGACATGGCGTGACGAATAATCGAAAAACGCGTTCGTGAAACAGGCATCGGTCGGTACATAGGTGACTTGAACGGTCTTCGGCAATTCGACTTGAGCGACTTCATCGAATGCGCCTCCCGTGTACATGAACGGCTGGGTCCGCACGCGCTCGGCGAGCAGGCTTTCAACCTGCGTGGCGATCCCGCCCGACAGGCTCGTCAGCGCTGGGAGGGCAGTCGTTCCGGTGGGCCACACGACATTGTCCAGGGTGCCGTTGATCGTGGTGGTCAGCGGGCCGTTGCTTGCGTTCAGGTCGTTGGCGCTCAGTGTCGCCACACCGCGCAAGCCGGTCGCCCGAAGGCGGGCATCGGCGGTCGCGTGCAGCAGGTTCGCACGCTCAGGACCCGTGCTCCATCTGGCGTCTTCCACCTGGTCGGCGAACGAGGCCGAGCCGTCGGGCGCCACCTCGATCTGCAGGCGCGCCGCGCGTGACAGCGGTTGAGTAGCTGGCGTTCGCGACAGCGTGCCGTCGTTGACCAGCAGCGTTGGACGGTCCATGTCCGAGAGCGGCAGATAACCGAACTCGATACTGAGCGCCGTCGAGTCGGCATACAGCGCGAGCCCCGGCAGCCACGATCGGCGGCGCGGTGGGGGATGGCTGGACTCTGTACCAGGAACAGCGACACATAGCGGATGTTGTGGCGTACCCAGTCGTAGAGTGTGGCCGCTTTCGCGCGAGCGTCGGTCTCGTCGCGCGTGAGCGATTGTGCAAGGGTGCGCACGGCCGCATCGTTTCCGCTCGGGTCGACGGTGCCCTCCCGATAGCTCGCGGCAAAGCTCCTGTAGTCCGGAAAAACGTCGACACCATCAGCCGGTCACCATACTGCGCATATCCGACCGAGCCCGCTTCCACGCGATCGTAGTAAGCCCGGCTGTATGTAGTCGAACTCGTAGCGCGTGCGGCCACCCTGCGTCACCGGCGGCACGGCGATATAACCGCGTGCATCGGCATAAAGCGGTTTGTTGGCAGGCAAGTCGAAGATCAGCCGCTGGTTTTCCACGGGACCGCGCCCGGGCTCAACGAAATAATCGAACTGCCCCGCGATGATCGGCTTCGACTGGGTCTTGTGAAACCGCAGATGCATGATCGATTCCGTGCCCACCCCTGGGAACACCACCGCTTTCAGGCGCGAGTCCTCGAACGTGGGGGTGCATGCCGAACGCGGCTCCTGGATCTCGCGGATCTGGTCGGGCGCCACGATATTGTTTGATGCCGTCAGGGCCGAGCGAGTAGGCGTCGCTTATGTCGATGGTCGACGTCGATTTGTCGAACCAGATATAGCGTTGCGCGATTTCTCCGACACCCGCCAGCGTGTTCGCGCGCAAGGTGGTTTCATCGTCTTCAGTCAGGGAGCCGTCTTCCGCTACGACGAAGGTATGGACGTCGCTGACCAGCGTGGACGGCTGCGCGGTTTCAATGGTGTCCATACCGAATGCCGGCGATCCCAGGCACGCCAGCGAAACGGCCAGCAGCACACGGCGTTTGACATCCATCGATCTCGAACTCATGGAGGCGTTTTTATTGCGGGTTCAACGGCTTATCGTATCTTACGCGGTATCGGACCAGGTTTACCTGCGCCTACGCTGCTGCACGGGCCTGTTCTTTGCTTTCACCCGACATATATTGCGGCCGATCGCGGCGAGACCCAAGCTTGGCCGTATTCCTTGCGAGACTGTTACGCCTATTGAGTCCTATTTCTACCATGAGCACTCAACGTCAGTCGTCCCTTTCCGCAGTGCGCATGTCGACGGGCATTACCGGGCTGGACAACATCCTGGGAGGCGGAGTGACGCCGAACCGCGTGTACTTGATCGAAGGGTCGCCGGGGGCTGGAAAAACCACTCTCGCCCTGCAATTTTTACTGAAGGGCGCAGAGCTGGGCGAAGGGGGCTTATACATCACACTCTCCGAGACGCGCTCCGAACTACTAGCTGTCGCCGATGCCCACGGTTGGAACGTCGATGCGTTGTCGATTGTTGAACTACTCTCCGACGAAGGGCTGGACCCCGAGTACGAGCAGTCCATCCTGTATCCGGCGGAGGTGGAGCTTGGCGAGACCGTCGAAAACGTGATGCGCCAGGTCGAAACGCTCAAGCTTGTCCGGATCGTGCTGGACAGCTTGTCGGAGCTGCGGTTGCTGTCACAGAACCCGCTGCAGTACCGGCGCCAGATCCTCGCACTCAAGCGATATTTCGCGACGCGCGAGTGCACCGTCTACCTGCTCGACGACAACACCTCCGACCCCGGTGACCTTCAACTCCACAGCATCGCGCATGGTGTGATCAGCCTCGACCAGCTTCTCCACGATTATGGCGGTGCGCGTCGCCGCGTGCGCGTGACAAAAATGCGCGGCATCAAGTTTCGCGAAGGCTTCCACGACTTCACGCTGGAAACGGGCGGTATTGATGTCTACCCGCGCCTGATCGCGGCCGAACATCACGCGGAATTTTCCAGCACGCCGGTGTCGACCGGGTCGGAGGGCCTCGACGCCATGCTCGGAGGCGGCCTGATTCTCGGCACGAATGCGCTGCTGATCGGGCCGTCCGGCGTGGGCAAGACCATGACCGTGGTGTGTTGCCTGATGGCGGCGCTCAAGCGCGGCAAGCGCTGCATCTACTATCTCTTCGACGAAACGCGCGGCACGCTGTTGGCACGGTCGAAGTCGCTCGGCATGGATTTGTCGGCCTATCTCGGCAGCGGCCTACTGACCTTGCGCCAGATCGATCCCGCCGAAATGTCGCCCGGCCAGTTCACCAGCGACGTGCGCGAGGCGGTGGAGGAGGAAGGCGTGGCGTACGTTGCTATCGACAGCCTGAATGCGTATTTGCAGGCGATGTCCGGCGAGCGCAACCTGCTGCTGCAAATGCACGAGTTGCTCGGCTATCTCAACCAGTACGGCATTGTGGGTGACGAGGTCCAGACGGACATCGACATTGGCCATCTCAGCGACGTGATGGTCCTGTTCCGCTACTTCGAGCATCAGGGCGAAGTACTGACGGCGCTCGCGGCCGTCAAGAGTCGCGGCAGCGCGCACGAGCGCACGATCCGCCAGTTCAGGCTGACATACGACGGCCTGGAGCTGAGCGAAGCACTGCACAATTTCGATGGCGTGCTCGCCGGGCTGCTGGCGTATCGGGGCGACTCGGCCATGCTGGGAAGCCCTGAAGCGATGGGCCGCTAAGCCGTGGAAAACCGCGTCCTGATCCTCACCCCTCGCGGCCGCGACGCGGACGTGGTGGCTGAAGTGCTGAGCAAGGATGGCCGCAACTGCCTCGCCTGCATGAACGCCGCGATGCTGAACATCGAGCTGCGCGGCGGTGCGGGCACGGCGCTGATCGCGGAAGAAGCACTTGCCGACAGCGACATGCCGCAGCTTTTCCAGTGGCTTGGCCAGCAGCCGACATGGTCTGATTTTCCGCTGATCCTGCTCGCAACCAAACGCGTCGAACGGTGTCCGAAACACGCGCTCGACCGGCTTGAGATGCTGGGCAATGTCGTGGTGCTGGAGCGTCCGCTCAATGCGGAAATGCTGCGGCGAGCGGTGTCGTCAGCATTGCGCGCACGCTTGCGGCAGTACGAGGCGCGGCGTCAGCTTGCCGAGCGCGTGGAGGCGCAGGAGCGGCTGCACCTGGCCCTCGCGGCGGGGCAACTGGGATCATGGGAACTCGATGTGGAGACCGGCGTACTGCGCTCCACCGAAGCGTTCCGCAAGATCTACGGGCACAAGGGGCCGACGCTGGACTACGCGCAGATCGTCCAGCTTGTGCATCCCGACGACCGCGAGATGCGCCAGCGGGCGCTGGATCTTTGCATCGATAACAACACCAACCTGACGGTCGAATATCGCGTGATCTGGCCGGATGGCACCGTCCACTGGGTGCAGTCGCGCGGCCATCCCATGCGTGCGTCGGGCAGCGTTCCGGGGACGACTACGACACGGATCATCGGGATGTCGCTGGATGTCACCGATCGTCACGAAGTCAACGAGAAGATTCTCGCGAGCCAGCTTGTGGTCGAGCGTTTAAACGACACGCTGGAAAGCCGGATTGCGGAACGAACTCACGAACTGGCTTCGGTTAACGACCGGCTGATGAAAGAGATCCACGAGCGTGCGAAAGTCCAGGCGGTGCTCGTGCAGGCGCAAAAGATGGAAGCGCTTGGGCAACTGACCGGCGGCATTGCCCACGACTTCAACAACCTGCTGAACGTGATCATGGGCAACGCGGAACTGATCACGCGCGTGAGCCGCGATGAGCGCGTGCAGACCATGGCGCAGACGATCAAGCGGGCGACCGAACGCGGCGCGAAGCTGACTGGTCAGCTTCTGACGTTTTCACGCAGTAGCAATCTCGACCTGAAGGCCATCGACGTCATTTCGATGCTGCATGGCATGCGCGACATGCTGACGTTGTCGCTGGGAACGGGCATTCATTTCGGTACCCGCTTCGACGTGAAAGAAGCCTGGACCGACGCCGACGTCAACCAGCTCGAACTCGCCGTGCTGAACCTGGCCATCAATGCCCGCGATGCAATGCCCGACGGCGGCCTCCTGACCATTCGCGTGAGCCAGCGCACCGCGCCGGATGACGCGGTGCCGCCGGGACAGTATGTGGTGATCGGCGTGAGCGATACGGGCACGGGCATCGCGCCGGAGTTGCTGTCGCGCGTTTTCGATCCGTTCTTCACAACCAAGCCGGTCGGCAAGGGCACGGGTCTCGGGTTGAGCCAGGTCTACGGCATTGCGCGCCAGGCTCGGGGAACAGCGCGGATTCATAGTGAACCAGGCGAGGGCACGACCGTCGAGCTATGGCTGCCTTTGCGCGAACGCGTGACGGTCGAGGCGGAGGTCGCGGAGCAGGGCGAAGAGATCTCGGGCGCACACGAGCGGATTCTCGTGATTGAGGACGACGTCGACGTGAGGACGTTTCTCGTCGATTGCCTGAAGATGCTCGGCTACACCGTCACCGAGGCATCGCATGGCCGCGCGGGGCTGGAGCGCCTGCACGCTGACGATCCGGACTTGCTGATGGTCGACTTTGCGATGCCCGGCATGAACGGCCTGGAAGTGATTGCCGAAGCGAAGCGCTCGCGCCCGCAATTGCCTGTGATCCTGGCGACGGGGTATGCGGAAGTGGACGTATCGAAGGACCGCGTAGACGGGTACGCGGTGCTCAGGAAGCCGTTTCAGATAGGAGATCTTGCGGGCACCGTGAAGGCTGCGCTGACACGCACGCATGTGTGAGGCAGCGAGTCTGCTTTCGCTGCTCAACAAACGCTCACCCCTTAACGCCGTTGCGAGGTCACGTCCCAGTTGATATCGACGCACAGGACCTCCAGGCTGCGTGGTGTTTGCGCTGCGATGGATGCCGTTACGCACAGGTGTGAACGGCGGTCAGAAAGTGACGCCAGATAGCGGCGTCGATCAGAAATGCGAAACGTGCGCCGCACGCTCACGGTACGGGTCGATGCACAGCAAGTCCGCATGCATTCTCGACGGCGCCAATATGCTCGCCACCCATGAGCGTAGTTACGATCGCGGCGCACAAA
>LGTG01000220.1 GCA_001190015.1 Candidatus Burkholderia crenata | reverse complement strand
GCAGAACAAGATCGTTCCGCATTTCTGATCGACGCCGCCGCCCTGGCGTCGCTTTCTGACCGCCGTTCACACGCGGATCTCTTCACCGCTATGAGCTTGAAAGTCACCGTACAACCGTTCACGCAGACCTTCATTCAGGTTCAGCGGTAAACCAAGTGCATCCGAGAACGGTTTGGCCGTTTGCTGGGCACGTTGCAGGTCACTGCAATACACCGCGCATCGAGCCGGTCGCCGGCCTTCGACTCCTGCAAGAGACGCTGCGCAAGCTGCCCTACTTGCACCACGCCACTCGCAGCCAGCGAAATATCAATATGCTCCTGAATGCGCTTGATGCGATTCCAGTCGGTTTCGCCATGCCTGATGAAGAGGACTTGCGTGTTCATGGGATACGTGAAACTCCGGAAGATGTACCCAGCCGACAGGTGCGGTGACAAAATTCAAGAACGTCTCGGGGACGTCTCAGGAACGTACCTGCAGCCAGAACGTGACCGGTCCGTCGTTGACCAGCGAGACCTGCATGTCCGCGCCGAACTCGCCCGTCTCGACAATGGGATACGCGGCGCGCGCCTGCGCCACGAAGTAGTCAAACAGCCTGCGGCCTTCCTTGGGCGGCGCGGCCGGCGTGAAACTTGGCCGCAGTCCGCTGGAGATATCGGCCGCGAGGGTGAATTGCGACACGAGCAACACCCCGCCCGCGCGCCCGTTGCCGTCCATATCCCGCACCGGCAGATTCATCTTGCCGGCAGCGTCGCTAAAAACGCGATACGCGAGCATCTTTGCCAACAGCTTGTCGGCAATCGCGGGCGTGTCGCCACGCTCCGCGCACACAAGCGCCGGCAAGCCGGCATCGATCGCACCCGTTACTCGTTCACCCACGCGCACGTCGGCTCGCAAAACACGCTTGATGAGTGCGATCACGCGCTTACGCCGCCAGCGTGACGCCCGCGAAACGGCGTTTGCCGACCTGCACGACAAACTTGCCCGCTTCGATCTTCAAGCCCTTGTCGGACACCGTCACGCCGTCGATCTTCACACCACCCTGCTCGATATTGCGAAGCGCCTCGCTAGTCGAAGGCACCAGCCCGGCTTGCTTCAGCAACTGCCCGATGGCAAGCGGTGCGCCGCTGAGCGTCACCGAGGGAATCTCGTCCGGCACCCCACCCTTCGCACGATGGTTGAAGTCTTCCAGCGCCCGATCCGCGTCGGCAGGCGAATGGAAACGCGCGACAATTTCCTGCCCGAGCAACACTTTAAAATCGCGCAGATTACGACCGCCCTCGGCTTCGCTCTTGAAGCGCGCAATCTCTTCGATACTTCTAAACGACAGCAGCTCGAAGTAGCGCCACATAAGCGTGTCGGAGATGCTCATCAGCTTGCCGAACATGTCGGTGGGCTTCTCTCTGATGCCAATGTAGTTGTGCTTCGACTTCGACATCTTCTCGACGCCATCCAGCCCTTCCAGCAGCGGCATGGTCAAGATGCATTGCTGCTTCTGGCCATGTTGCTTCTGCAATTCGCGTCCGACCAGCAGATTGAATTTCTGGTCCGTGCCGCCGAGTTCGAGATCGGCGTTCAGCGCAACCGAGTCGTAACCCTGCATCAGCGGATACAGCAGCTCATGGATCGAGATGGGCATGCCGCCCTGGTAACGCTTCGTAAAATCCTCGCGCTCAAGAATTCGCGCGACCGTGTAGCGCGACGCAAGCTTGATCATGCCGTCGGCGCCCAGCGGCATGGACCATTCGCTGTTGTAGCGAATCTCGGTCTTCTCACGATCCAGCACGAGCGCTGCCTGCTCGAAATAGGTCTTGGCGTTCGACTCAATCTGCTCGCGCGTAAGCGGCGGACGCGTGGCGTTACGCCCCGACGGATCGCCGATCAGCGACGTGAAGTCGCCAATCAGGAAGATCACCGTATGGCCGAGATCCTGCAACTGACGCATCTTGTTCAGGACAACCGTATGGCCAATATGGATATCAGGGGCGGTCGGGTCGAGGCCAAGCTTGATGCGCAGGGGTTTGCCGTTCGCGGCGCTGCGAGCGAGCTTCTGCGCGAACTCAGCTTCGATCAGCAGCTCGTCACAGCCCCGTTTCGAGATGGCAAGCGCAGCCTGCACTTCGTCGGAAAGGGACAAGGTTTTCGCAGCCGAAGCCGGAGAGTCGTTCGGTTCAGTGGTCATGCTTGCAACCTTTTCGGGTGATTTATTCGGGGCGCTAACAGGCGCGTATCAGGCAACAGCCGCGGCTTCCAGACTCGTTCACAGTCGCGTTCGAACACGGAAAATCGTGCGGCATTCGCTTGTTCAGGCAACGGATTTTACGTGATGTCGCCAGCCTTCGCCCCGTTTTCCCCGTGTTTTGACCGTTTGGCCATATTTCGAACGGCCTGGCTCCGCAAGCGCAGGGCGAAACATGGCCAGATGGCCAACGACTTAACTAGCCACCTCGATGCGTGGATAATCAGTCCATCGCGGCGTTTTGGCCGCACGAATTGCACCAATGGCCGCTCGGCTCGAACAGCGGTCATCGGCGACCCCACATCGAACAGGAGAGCAACGTGGCGCGACGGACCGAGGCGATCGAAACAGGCGACATGGCGGACGGCGTGTACTTTGGGCTGATGTCGGGTACAAGCATGGATGGCGTGGACGGTATTGCCGTCCAGTTCACGGCCGGCAAACCGCCCTTTGTGCTCGGCGAGGCCCACGTCGGGTTTTCGCAAGGCCTGCGCGACGCGCTGTTCGCTCTTCAGGCGCCCGGCGACAACGAACTGGAGCGGGAAGCCCTTGCAGCGAACGCGCTGGCCACGCGCTATGCTGTGCGTTGTCACGAACTCGCGAACATGAGCGGCTACTCTTCGGCGAAAGTCCGCGCGATCGGCGTACACGGGCAGACGGTGCGGCATAGGCCGGAAAAAGGCTACACACAGCAAATCAACAATCCCGCGCTGCTCGCCGAAATGACTAACATCGACATCGTCGCGGACTTTCGTAGCCGCGATGTTGCCGCCAGCGGTCAGGGCGCCCCGCTCGTTCCGGCGTTTCACGCGACCATTTTCGGCAGCAAGGACGAGACGCGGGTGGTCTGCAATCTTGGTGGCATCAGCAATATCACCATTCTCGCGCCCAACGGCAGCGTTCAAGGCTTCGATTGCGGACCGGCGACGGCGAACGCGTTGCTGGACGAATGGGCGCATCGGCACCTGAAACGCCCCTTCGACGAAGGCGGCCGTTTCGCGGCACAGGGCCAAGTGTATCGTCCGCTGCTGAATGCGCTACTCAACGAACCATTCTTCGAACAGCAGCCGCCTAAAAGCACCGGCCGAGATCTTTCAATCCGCGTGGCTCGACGCCAAGCTCGTCGGTTTTGAAAAGGTATCGCCCAAAGATGTGCAGGCTACGCTTGTTGCGCTGGCGGCCATCACCGTCGCATGAGAAATCGAACGGCACGCATCCGACTGCCGTGTGGTCTGTGTGTGCGGCGACACCCGAAATCCGGTGCTGATGCAGGCTATGGCAGGCGCTTCGGCAAAGCGGCGTGGCCGGGCGCCCCATGATGACCACGGACGTGCTCGGAGTGCCGCCACAGCAGGTTGAAGCGTTGGCGTTTGCATGGCTCGCGATGCGCTGCGGGCCCGTAAGCCGGGCAACGTCTCGACGGTGACAGGCGCGGCGGGAAAACGGGTTCTGGGAGCGATTTATCCGCGTTGAGGGCAGCCCACCGCCAGCAACCTATTGTTCGCAAAGACGTTATCAGCTCAAAAGAGAAGATGATGGCTCGCTCAAGCACGCTGTCAGGACCTGGCCCGTTACGTCATAAACTCAATTTCTCCCCGAAGCACACGTCGAGGCAAACGCTGGCGCACCAAACAAAGACGGAGCCCGAAGGCTCCGTTTCACATTTGCATTACGCCGTGCAATCGTAAGCGCGAGTTTCTACACACGTAGCTTCGATGTTTAAAAGGGTTCACGATTGCATCCGCAATAACAACTTGCGGACGCAATCCATGATCAAGAATGACTTGAGCTTTTTGCCCTTGTGGGTGACCCGTGTTGGTGTTGGAGGCAAACGCAGCTTCGACCCGGCAGACAAGCAGCGGCTGATCGATGCCTGCTTAGCAGGCTGTTGAAATTGGGTACCGTGTAAGCGGGGTTTGAGGAACAAGCGTTATGGATATCGTGTTCATAATCTTTGGCGATGGATGCGATGCGCGGATTGGATGAGATGCAAGAACCTCTGTTTACTACGGTCAAGCTGGAGGATTTCGTCCCGGCGGATCACCCGCTGAGACCAATTCGACTGCTGGTCAACGAAGCGTTGAAACGGCTCAACGGGCTGTTTGGCGTCATCTATGCCGACACCGGTCGTGCCTCGATTGCACC
>LGTG01000219.1 GCA_001190015.1 Candidatus Burkholderia crenata | reverse complement strand
CGCGAAGACTTCAACCGCCGAACCCCTTACACATTATACTGTCAAACTTGCCCAACTGGGTCGCTATCTGGCCCGAGCCAATGATCTCCGGGCAATATCGTTGTCTGGCGAGGATTGGTAAGGCTTACAGATATCCTGCTCGGTTTCGAACTCGCCGAAAAATATGGGCAATTGCAAGCCTTAAACCCCGCTTACACGGGACCCAATTTCAACAGCCTGCTAAGCCTACTCCGCCCCGAACGAATCCGACCTCGATAACCACCAGACCTATCGCAATCACGACGGCGAAACTGTCCACTCCCCAGCGCATTCGCGTTCGGGCGAAGCCCCGGGCAGCGCCACCGCCCGATGCCGCGCCGGCACGTGGAGCTTCAGCCGCCATCGCAACGGTACGTGTTCGCGCCACGGCGGCGTCATGGCCTGGCGCTGAGAACACCCGGCGTCGGCGTCAAAGCAGATAAACGCCCGCCAGACAGCTATATTCATTGAAGTACAATGTCGTCACTTCTCGCGCGCTGCGGGAAACCCATTGTCGCGTACTGAGTCCAGGAGTTTCCCGGCGGAGACTTAAGAACCGAAATTCGTCCGGCCGAAGCCCGCCGTAAAACCGAAAACCTCAAGACAACCGAACCCACAAATGGCCCAATACGTCTTCACCATGAACCGCGTCGGCAAGATCGTGCCGCCCAAGCGCCAGATCCTGAAAGACATCTCGCTGTCGTTTTTCCCCGGCGCCAAGATCGGCCTGCTCGGCCTGAACGGTTCCGGCAAGTCGACCCTGATCCGCATCATGGCAGGCGTCGACAAGGAAATCGAAGGCGAAGCCACGCCGATGCCGAACTTGAACATCGGCTACTTGCCGCAGGAACCGCAACTCGATCCGCAGCAAACCGTGCGCGAAGCCGTTGAAGACGGCCTCGGCGAAGTCTTCAGCGCGCAGAAAAGCTCGACGCCATCTATGCGGCCGACGCCGACTTCGACGCCCTCGCCGCCGAGCAAGCCAAATACGAAGCCATCCTCGCGACCAGCGACGGCGGCACGCTCGAGCAACAACTCGAAGTCGCCGCCGACGCGCCGCGCCTACCCGCGTGGAACGCAAAAATCGAACATTTGTCGGGCGGCGAAAAGCGTCGTGTGGCGCTCTGCAAATTGCTGCTGCAAAAACCCGACATGCTGCTGCTCGACGAGTCGACCAACCACCTGGACGCCGAATCCGTGGATTGGCTCGAACAATTCCTGACACGCTATCCGGGCACAGTCGTGGCGGTCACCCACGATCGCTATTTCCTCGATAACGCCGCCGAATGGATCCTCGAGCTTGACCGCGGCCACGGCATTCCGTGGAAGGGCAACTACAGCAGCTGGCTCGACCAGAAGCAAAACAGGCTGAAGCAGGAAGAATCGTCGGAATCCGCTCGTCAGAAAGCGCTGAAGAAGGAACTGGAATGGGTGTGTCAGAACCCGAAGGGACGCCAGGCGAAATCGAAGGCGCGAATCGCGCGCTTCGAGGAACTCAACAGCCAGGAATACCAGAAGCGCAACGAAACGCAGGAAATCTTCATCCCTGTTGGCGACCGGCTGGGCAATGAAGTGATCGAGTTCAAGAACGTGAGCAAGGCTTACGGCGACCGGTTCTTGATCGATAACCTGAACATGAAGATCCCGGCAGGCGCGATTGTCGGAATTATCGGGCCAAATGGCGCGGGGAAATCCACATTGTTCCGCATGCTGACGAGTAAGGAGCAACCGGATTCGGGAGAAATCGTCACGGGGCCGACCGTCAAGCTGGCGTACGTGGATCAAAGCCGCGACGCGCTCAACGCCAACAAGACTGTGTTCGAAGAGATTTCGGGTGGCGCGGACGTGCTGACGGTCGGCAAGTACGAAACGTCGTCACTGGCGTATATCGGCCGCTTCAACTGGGCGGCGATCAGCAAAAGACTGTCGGCGCGCTCTCGGGCGGTGAACGCGGCCGCCTGCATCTGGCGAAGACGCTGATTGAAGGTGGCAACGTGCTGCTGCTGGACGAGCCGTCGAACGACCTGGACGTCGAAACGCTGCGCGCGCTGGAAGACGCGTTGCTGGAATTCGCGGGATCGGTGATGGTGATCTCGCACGATCGCTGGTTCCTTGACCGGATCGCGACGCACATCATCGCGTTTGAAGGTGATTCACAAGTGACGTTCTTCGACGG
>LGTG01000218.1 GCA_001190015.1 Candidatus Burkholderia crenata | reverse complement strand
GCACCGTACGGCGCCGGGCTGGCGTGCCTGCGCACTGCCTGCCAAAACCACTCGGCGAACCCGCAATTCAGCAGCAAATTGCATGTGCAAACCTCTTGAACACTGCTTCGGTCGTCATGACAGGGCACTTTTCAACAGCCTGCTAGATAAGATCGAACGACGCCTCAAGAAAAACGCTTACCCATGGATCGGGCACCGGCCGATTGGCGAGATCAGCACTCAGGAATACGCGTGACTGAAGGGCGAATTCAACTGGTCGTTGCAACATCTCGAAATTTGGAAGTGTTAAATGGGGCGACCGGTTGAATTCGCCGTTTCCCCCGTGTGACATTTACGCAACATGCGGTAAAATCGGAGTTTCTGGCATATTTACGACCCATGTTTGCCCTAATTATACGTTTTGAAGAGTACGTAATTTGTTGGTTAGCCTATCGGTCTCTGTCCGGTGCAACATCGCTCAGGAAATCGAAACAGGAGTTATGAAATGACACTCGATGAACTGATCTCTGAGTTCGATCGTGGACTACGGTCGATGACCGGCGTATCCCGAATGTCGCGCTCCATACCGGAGGCGCCTCCGCTTCATGTGGACAGTGCTGAGTCTCTCGCCGACGCTGATGCCGTTGCAGCGGATACAACGCTGAGCGCGGAAGAGAAGGCGCATTCGGCGGCGTTGGTGCGCGTGAATCACGTTGGCGAGATGTGTGCGCAGGCGTTGTATCAGGCGCAAAAACTTGCGACCAAGTCGACGACTTTGAAGCGCGGCTTCGAAGATGCGGCACGCGAGGAAGAAGACCATCTGGCGTGGACCATGCAACGATTGCGCGATCTCGACTCGCGGCCCAGTCTGCTCAACCCACTGTGGTACACCGGGTCGCTGGCATTGGGGTTTATTGCGGGAAGATTCGGCGACCGAGTCAGTCTCGGGTTCATGGCGGAAACCGAACGTCAGGTAGAGAAGCACCTGAACAGCCACATGACGAGTCTGCCCGCGAACGACCATGCATCGCGCGCGATCGTCGAGCAAATGCGCGCCGATGAAGCCGCACATGCTGTCGCCGCTATCAACGCGGGCGGCATCGAATTGCCGTTTCCTGTGCGGGCGCTGATGCGCGCGACATCGAAGGTCATGACCCGCACCGCGTACTATATTTAATCAATCACGCATCTCGCCGAATTCGGCGGGATGTGCTCCCGCTCCTCGCCCGCTTGCTGCGTTCAATCTGACCCGCAATTCCATCTGCGGGCCTTCGCAGAACGAAACCATCCCCTAGTCTTTGTCCGTCATTTCACGTAGTACCTTCACATTCGCCACTACATCATTCATAACGCTTTTCAAAATTTTACTCTACTATACTTTAGAAATCTATTCTAAGTCATTGTTCTAAAAAACAAATTTAGTTAAAAAATGCCAGATCGTATTGACCGGCGAAATGCCTTCCTCTACAGTGGGAAATGGTGTGAGAAAGTGTATTTTTATGTGATTCAGAGAGCACTTTCAGGCATATTCCAACAAAGTCGTGACGCGCCGCCGCGGCGTGAAGAGGAGAGGGCGAGTGTTCCAAGGGGCTTCAGCGCTGTCGCTCGATGCGAAAGGACGGATGTCTGTCCCGTCTCGCTATCGGGAAGCGCTGCAAGGACAGGCAGAAGGCCGGGTTACTCTCACCAAGAGCCCGGATGGATGCCTGTTGCTCTTTCCTCGCCCTGAGTGGGAAATCTTCTGCTCGAAAATCGCTGTACTCTCTATGGACGCAATCTGGGTTCGCCGGATCTATCTCGGCAACGCCATGGATGTCGAGCTCGATAGCGCTGGACGGGTATTGGTATCGCCGGAGTTACGAGCGGCGGCATCGCTGACTAAAGAAGTGACGCTGCTCGGAATGGGTAATTACCTGGAAGTGTGGGACGCGGTGACTTACACCGAGAAGGAAAAAGCGGCAATGGCGCAAGGTATGCCCGACGCGCTGAAAAATTTTACGTTTTGACGCGGCGCTAGAGAACATGGCCCCTGCGATGAAAAACGAATTGCAGCATCGCACGGTGCTGCTGGATGAGGCGGTAGATGCGCTGGTTACGCGCGTGGACGGTACTTATATAGATGGGACGTTCGGGCGCGGCGGTCACAGCCGGCTGATCCTGACGAAGCTGGGCGAAACGGGCCGTCTGATTGCCTTCGACAAAGATCCGCTGGCCATTGCCACGGCCGCAAAGATTCAGGATTCGAGATTTTCCATAGTGCATGAGAGTTTCGCCTCGTTAGCTGATGCCGCTGCCGAGCGAGGAGTAGGGAAGGTGTCGGGTGTGTTGTTGGATCTGGGGGTGTCGTCACCGCAAGTGGACGATCCGAATCGCGGCTTCAGCTTCAGGGTCGACGGCCCGTTCGACATGCGGATGGACCCGAGCCGTGGCGAATCCGCTGCGGAATGGCTGGCGCGGGCAACGGTGCAGGAACTGACGGAGGTGATCAAAGATTATGGGGAAGAACGGTTTGCTTTTCAGATTGCAAAGGCGCTTATTGCTCGCCGGGCAGAGTCCGACCGTCTTGGGCCTCTCGTCAGCACGGGCGAGCTTGCCCAAATCGTGGGTCACGTCGTCAAAACCCGTGAGAAGGGCAAGGACCCGGCAACTCGCACCTTTCAGGCTATACGGATTCACATCAATCAAGAGCTTGCGGAATTGCAAGTAGTTCTGGACGCAGCATTGGCGTTGTTGGAGCAAGGGGGACAGCTGGTCGTGATCAGCTTTCATTCGCTCGAGGACCGGATCGTCAAACGTTTCATGCAGGCCCACGCAAGCGGGCCTGCGATCGACCGCCGCCTGCCGATTCGTGCCGTCGACCTGCCCAGTCCACCACTCAAGCTGATCGGCCGTGTGTTTGCGTCTGACGCTGAAGTCGCGGCGAACCCTCGTGCGCGTTCCGCCGTGATGCGGATTGCCGAGCGGGTTACTGCGCAGACTACCGGGCAAACGGCGCCATGAACCGTCTCAACATCTTCCTTTTGATCGTCGTGCTCGGCTGCGCGCTGGCGGCGGTGAGCACCTCGAACAAGCAACGGCAGATTTTTATCGATGTGCAGCGGGCGCAGTCGGAAGAGCGTCAGTTGCAGCAGGATTTTTCGCAGCTTCAATATAAGCAGAGCGCGTTGTCGAAAACTTCGCGTATCGAGCAGTTGGCCACTACGTCCCTGAAGATGCAGCCCGTCACCACGGGCCGCACGCAATACCTGAACTATGACCCGGCGACGTCGAAGGCCACGGACGCGCCGTTGCTTGCGCCCGTTCCGGCGTCGGTTCCTCCCGCACGCGGGGTGAAACGATGAAACCGTCGCCAAAGAAAAACAAGGGCGTCTCCTTCACGCCCAACCCCATTCTCTCGGTGCACCTCCCCATGTGGCGCTCGAAGCTCGTCGTGTTCATGCTGTTCATGGCGTTCGTCGCGCTCACGGGGCGCGCGTTCTGGATCCAGGGTCCGGGTAACGCGTTCTTCAAGAAGCAGGGCGAAAGCCGCTATCAGCGCACGCTCAAAATGCCCGCCACACGCGGCCAGATCAAGGACCGCAACGGCCTCGTGCTCGCAACCAGCCTGCCGGTGAAGGCGATCTGGGCCATACCCGAAGCCGTTCCCGACGATCTCGGCGCCGACAAGCTCGGCCAGCTCGCCACGCTGCTGGATATGTCGCCGAAGGAATTGCGCGCGAAACTTTCGATGGACAAGACCTTTGTCTATGTGAAGCGCCAGGTGCCGATCGAGGTCGCGCAGAAAGTCGCGGCCCTCGACATCCCCGGCATTTATTCGCGAGGTGAATACAAGCGCTTTTATCCGGAAGGCGAGATAACCGCGCATCTGATCGGCTTTACTAATATTGAAGACAAGGGGCAGGAAGGTGTTGAGCTTGGCGATCAGGGCATTCTTGCCGGTACGCCGGGTATGCGTCGCGTGATCAAGGACCGGATGGGACACATCGTCGAAGACGTGGACGAGCAAGTTGTGCCGCATAACGGCGAGGACGTGGAGTTGTCGATCGACAGCAAGATCCAGTACATCGCGTATACGAACCTGAAAGCTGCCGTGGAGAAGTTCAAGGCGAAGGCGGGCGCGGCGATCGTGATCGATGTGAAGACCGGTGAAGTACTCGCGCTCGTCAACTATCCGACCTACAACCCGAACGACCGCTCGCTCATGACCGGCGAGCAGTTGCGCAACCGGATCATGACGGACACGTTCGAGCCGGGCTCGATCATGAAGCCGTTCACCATTTCGCTGGCGCTCGATCTGCATCGCGTCACGCCGAATACGCTGGTGGATACGGGCGGCGGTTCGTTCGTGCTCGACGGCGCGCGCATCACCGACGACTCGGCGTTTGGCGTGCTGACCGTGGGTGGCGTGATCCAGAAATCGAGCAACATTGGCGCGACCAAGATCGCGATGAAGTTGAGGCCCGAAGAGATGTGGAACATGTATACGAGCATCGGGCTCGGGCAGGCGCCGAAGGTGGGTTTCCCGGGCGCAGTGTCGGGCCGTTTGCGGCCGTGGAAAAGCTGGCGCCGGATCGAACAGGCGACCATGTCGTATGGCTATGGCCTGTCCGCGTCGCTGTTCCAGTTGGTGCGTGCCTACACGGCGATCGCGCATGACGGGCAGGTATTGCCGGTCTCGATTTTCCACACGCCGGGCGACGCTCCGGTGACGGGCCCGCAAGTGTTTTCACCGACCACCGCGCGTGAAGTGCGCGCCATGCTAGAGACCGTGACGGCGAAGGGCGGCACGTCGCCGGATGCAGCGGTGCCGGGGTATCGCGTGGGCGGGAAGTCGGGTACGGCGTACAAGCATGCAGGACGTGGCTACGATAAATCGCGGTATCGCGCATCGTTTGTCGGTATGGGACCCATGCCGGATCCGCGCATCGTGGTGGCCGTGTCCGTCGATGAACCGACGGCCGGCAGCCACTTTGGCGGCCAGGTGTCAGGTCCGGTGTTCTCGGCCATCGTCGGCGACACGCTGCGTTCGTTGAACGTGCCGCCCGACATGGCAGTGAAGCAGATGGTGGTGTTTGACGATCCCGCTTCCGGCACGCCCGCCACCGACATCAAGAAGCCTAATGCGACGAATACGAACACGAATCCGCCGAAAAAGCTAAAGGTATCGACGAATCCGAAGATTCACCCGGGAGTCGTTCGATGAGCGGTTTGGACTTGGTCAAGCAGCAGGCGCAAATCGTGAAAGCGGTCGCGTGGCTGCGTGCGCACGCGGACGCCAGCGCGCAATTGCACGCCGACTCGCGTTCGCTGACATTGGGTGACGTGTTTTTAGCGTATGCCGTGGATGGCGCGGACAGTCGTCCTTTTATCGATGCCGCGCTCGAAAATGGTGCTGCTGCCGTGCTGTATCAGCCGGAAAACTTTGCGGGCAAGCCGGATGCGTCGCGTACGCTTGCGGTCAAGGCGCTCAATGAACTGGCTGGGCAGATTGCGTCGGCGTGGTATGGCGAGCCCACAGAATCCATGCTGGTCGTGGGCGTGACCGGAACGAACGGCAAGACGTCTTGCAGCCATTGGCTGGCAACGGCGCTCTCGGCGCTGGGCACGCCGTGCGCGGTCGTCGGTACGCTCGGCAGCGGCATGCCGGGCAAGCTCGTGCATTCAGGCTTTACGACGCCCGACGCCCCGCAACTGCAATGCACGTTTGCCCAATTCAAGACCGATGGCGCGAAGGCCGTGGCAATGGAAGTGTCGTCGCATGCGCTGCATCAGGGGCGCGTGAATGGCACGAAGTTGGACATTGCCATCTTCACGAATCTAACACAGGATCACCTGGACTACCACGGCACGTTCGCGGCGTACGAAGCGGCGAAGACGAAACTGTTCGTGTGGCCGGCTTTGAAAACCGCTGTCATCAATCGCGACGACCCGGCGGGTCAGCGTTTGATTGCATCGTGTCACGGCAGGACGCGAACGATTGCGTACGGAATCGAAAACGCCGCTGGCGCTGAAGTAAAAGCCGACGCGTTACTGCTTGCCAGTCGCGCGCGCGCAACGGCGACGGGCACGGCGTTTCACCTGAGTTCCGACTGGGGCGATGCCGACGTGGAAGTCGCGACGCTCGGCGAGTTCAACGTGAGCAACCTGCTCGGCGTGCTGGGCGCGTTGCTGGCGGCGCAGATTCCGCTCGACACTGCGCTTGTGCAGATTGCGAAGCTCGAACCGGTGAATGGGCGGATGCAACGCCTTGGCGGCCGTTTGCAGAACGATGAGCCGCTAGTGGTGATCGATTACGCGCATACGCCGGATGCGCTCGAGAAAACGCTGGCAGCGCTGCGGCCGATCGCCGAAGCGCGTGGCGGCCAGTTGATCTGCATGTTTGGTTGCGGCGGGGACCGTGACGCGACCAAGCGTCCGCTGATGGGCGCTATCGCGGAGAAGAACGTCGATCACGTCGTGATCACCAGCGACAACCCGCGCAGTGAAGATCCGCTTGCGATCATCGATCAGGTTGCAGCGGGCTTTCAAGACGCGTCGAAAGCGCGCCGCATAGAAGACCGCGCGAGCGCAATCCTCCAGGCGATCCGTAACGCGGCGCGCGAGGACGTGGTCGTGCTGGCCGGCAAGGGCCACGAAGCCACGCAGGAAATCATGGGGAAAAAGCGCGCTTTCTCCGATCAGGATCACGCACGCCTGGCGTTTGCCGCTCGCGCCACGCAAGCGCGCGGAGGTGGCGAATGACGCTGTTCACACTGCGCGACGCTGCGTTGCAGATTCCGGGTGCGATCGTTATCGGCGATGAAAACGTCAAGTTCGACCGGGTATCGACAGATAGCCGCACTGCGGGTCCGGGCGATCTGTTCATCGCGATCAAGGGCGATCGTTTCGATGCCCACAATTTCCTGCCGCAAGTCGCACAGCGCGGCGTTACCGCAGTGTTAGCCGCACGCACGCCGGACGATTTCACAGTGCCTAAGATCAAGGTCAAGGACACGCGCGTGGCGCTCGGCGCATTGGCCTACGGCTGGCGCAAGCGCTTCACGATTCCGCTGATTGCAGTCACCGGCAGCAACGGTAAGACCACGGTCAAGGAAATGATCGCGTCGATCCTCGTGGCGGCCGTGGGCGAAAGCGCGCGGCTCGCGACGACAGGCAATTTCAACAACGACATCGGTTTGCCGCTGACGTTGTTCCGCCTGAACGAAACCCACAAGCTGGCGGTCATCGAACTTGGCATGAATCATCCGGGCGAAACGGAAACGCTCGGGAAGATCGCCGCGCCGACGGTTGCTGTCGTCAACAACGCGCAGCGCGAGCATCAGGAGTTCATGGCGACGGAGGAAGCAGTCGCGCTCGAGCACGCATCGGTGATTCACGCGCTAGCCGCCAACGGCACGGCCGTTTTCCCCGCCAACGACAAATACGCGAGCATCTGGCGTGTTGCCGCGACCGGCAATCCGATTCTGGATTTTGCGTTGCATACGGATGCATCGCAAACAGAAGCGGCAATGACCGGCAAGCTGGTCGGCGCGAACCTTGAGATCAACACGCCGCAAGGCTCGCTCGACGTCGCGTTGCAGGTGCTGGGCGAACACAACGCGCGCAACGCTTTGGCGGCTACGGCCGCGGCTATTGCAGCGAACGTTTCACTCGATGCCGTCAAGCGCGGGCTCGAAGCGTTCAAGCCCGTAAAGGGCCGCTTGCAGGTGAAGCGCGCTGTGCTTACGCCGATCGAAGGCGCGACGGTTATTGACGATACGTACAACTCGAATCCCGACTCCATGCGCGCAGCGATCGACGTGCTCGCGTCGCCGCCGTCGCCGCGTGTACTAGTTATGGGCGACATGGGCGAAGTCGGCGACCAGGGCCCGGCGTTTCATCGCGAAGTGGGAGCGTATGCGGCGCAACGGGGCATCGATGCGCTGTACGCACTCGGCGACGCGAGCGTTGATTCGGCCAAAGCCTTCGGCGCAACAGCACAGCATTTCACCGATATTGCCTCACTCATTGCAGCACTCACCGGCGCCGGTTTCGGACCCGACGCCACGTTTCTCGTGAAAGGCTCGCGTTTCATGCAGATGGAACGCGTGGTGGACGCCGTGACGAGTCCACACCAACCCGCAGCGGGCGCTACGCCTACTGCGCACTGAAGAAGAAGGACCAGCATGCTACTCGCACTCGCGCAATGGCTTCAGAATGACGCCAGTTTTCTGCGCGTGTTTACCTACCTCACGTTCCGCGCAATCGGCGCGACGATCACGGCGTTGCTCGTCGGTCTCGTCTGCGGCCCGTGGGTGATTCGCAAATTGACCTCGCTGAAAGTCGGTCAGGCCGTGCGTACGAACGGCCCGCAAACGCATTTGGTGAAGTCCGGCACGCCTACCATGGGTGGCGTCCTGATCCTGTTGGGCATCGCATTTTCCACGTTGCTGTGGGCCGATCTGACCAATCGCTTCGTGTGGATCGTGATGCTTGTCACGTTCGGCTACGGCGTGATCGGCTGGGTCGATGACTACCGCAAAGTCGTGCATAAAGACACGCGCGGAATGTCGTCGCGGGAAAAGTACTTCTGGCAGTCGGTGATTGGCTTGTTTGCCGCCGTGTACCTCGCGTTCAGCGTGTCCGAAGCGAACAACGCACGAGTGTTCCACCTGTTCATGGCGTGGGTGCGTAGCGGTTTGTCGATGGGCTTGCCCGCGCGCGCCGACCTGATGCTGCCGTTCCTGAAATCGATCAGCTATCCGCTCGGGACATGGGGTTTCATCGCGATGACGTATCTGGTGATCGTCGGTTCGAGCAATGCGGTGAATCTCACCGATGGCCTCGACGGTCTCGTCATCATGCCGGTCGTGCTGGTGGGCGCATCGCTGGGCGCGTTTGGTTATGTGATGGGTAGCTCGGTGTACTCGAAGTACTTACTGTGCCCGCACATTCCGGGCGCGGGCGAATTACTGATCTTTTGTTCTGCAATGGGGGGCGCGGGACTCGCGTTTCTCTGGTACAACACGCACCCCGCGCAAGTCTTCATGGGCGATGTCGGCGCGCTCGCGCTAGGCGGTGCGCTCGGGACCATCGCCGTGATCGTGCGGCAGGAAGTCGTACTGTTCATCATGGGCGGCGTGTTCGTCGCGGAAACCCTGTCCGTGATGATGCAGGTCAGCTATTTTAAGTACACGAAAAAACGCTTCGGCGAAGGGCGACGCATCTTCAAGATGGCGCCGCTGCATCACCATTTCGAGTTATCGGGATGGAAGGAAACGCAGGTGGTGGTGCGCTTCTGGATCATCACGCTGATGTTGTGTCTGTTCGGTTTGTCGACGCTGAAGTTGCGTTAATTGGCTGCGTTGATTTTTAGTTGGTCGGGAAAAAGGTAAAGCGATGTTTGGCGAGAAGTTCTTTGATCGGCAAAGTCCGATGGTGCTTGTGCTGGGGCTCGGTGAATCCGGCCTCGCGATGACGCGCTGGTGCGCGCGTCACGGGTGCCGTCTGCGCGTGGCCGATACCCGCGCCACGCCGCCGAACCTGTCGGAACTTGCAGCGCATGGCATCGACGCGGAGTTTGTCGGCGGTGAATTCACGCCGGCGCTGCTCGATGGCGGTGTAGAGATTGTTGCAATCAGCCCGGGACTGTCGCCTCTGGCTGACGATGTGAGGCCGCTCCTCGACGCCGCGCGGGAACGCGGCGTCCCTGTGTGGGGCGAGCTGGAATGGTTCGCGCAAGCGTTGAAGTCGCTTGGCGTGAACGGTTATACGCCGAAGGTGATCGCCATTACGGGCACCAACGGCAAGACCACGACAACCGCGCTGAGTGGGCTGTTGTGCGAACGTGCCGGTAAGACCGTGGCGGTAGCGGGAAACATCAGCCCGGCGATGCTGGACAAGTTAAGTGAAGCGATCGACAACACCGCGCTGCCCGATATCTGGGTGCTGGAGTTGTCGAGTTTTCAGCTTGAGACGGCACACTCGTTCGAGCCGGACGCTGCTGCTGTGCTCAACATTACGCAAGATCATCTGGACTGGCATGGCGGCTTCGACGCTTACGCTGCAGCGAAGGGCCGCATCCTTGGTGAAAAGACCGTGCGTGTGTTGAATCGCGATGACGCGCAGACCATGGCGCTGGGATCGGAAAATGCAGCGACGGTCGTGACATTCGGCCTGAACGAACCCGCTCGTCTCGGCGATTACGGTCTGCTGCGTGAGAACGGTATCGTATGGCTGGCGCAAGGCAACGACCGCGATCTCAGCGATGAACCCGCGCCCACGCGCTGGCGTAAAAGCGATGTCGCCGCTGAGCCGAACGTGTATTCGAAGCGCCTGATGCCTATCGATGCACTGCGCGTTCGCGGTCTGCATAACGCAGCGAACGCGCTGGCTGCTTTGGCGCTGGCACGGGCGATCGATTTGCCGCTCGCTTCGTTGCTGCACGGCTTGCGTGAATACAAAGGCGAGCCGCATCGCGTGGAAGTGATCGCGCAAATAGAAGGAGAAGGCATTGATTTCGTCGACGACAGCAAAGGAACGAATGTCGGCGCGACCGTCGCGGCGCTCGATGGCCTGGCGCAAAAGACGCTGCTGATAGCTGGTGGCGACGGCAAGGGCCAGGATTTTTCGCCGCTCGCGGCGCCGGTCGCGCGCTGGTGCCGAGCGGTGATGCTGATTGGCCGCGATGCACCGCGCATTCGCGAGGCGCTGGCCGACACGGACATTCCGTTGCACGACCATGCAACGCTCGAAGTCGCGACGCAAGCGGCAGCGCTTCTGGCTCAACCGGGTGACGCGGTATTGCTGTCGCCTGCGTGCGCCAGCTTCGACATGTTCAAGAACTACGCACATCGCGCGGACGTGTTCCGGCAAGCGGTGGCTGACATTGCGGCAAAACGGGGAGTGATGCTATGAGCTGGTCCGAACATTTTGGCTCGAAATTGACCGATCAACGCAACGCCGTTGCCAACGACAGCGCCACGCTCGGCGGCCGCCCGTGCGGCGCGGGCGGGTTTGGCGGTCTTGGTGTGCGCGTGGCCGAGCGTGCGAGCGGCATCTCGAGCGCGGTCAACGGCGTGACGCCGATCCGCTCGCGCATGCTCGACTACGACTACTCTCTGCTATGGGTGACAATCGCATTGCTCGGACTCGGTATCGTGATGGTGTATTCCGCGTCCATCGCAATGCCGGATTCGCCGAAATATGTGCAGTACCACGACTACTTCCTCCTCGTGCGCCATCTTTTATCAATAGCCACAGCCCTCGTGGCATCGATCATCGCGTTCAAGATTCCGGTCTCCACGTGGGACAAGTACGCGGCGAAGTTCTTCCTGTTCTCGCTGTTTCTGCTGGTGATCGTGCTGATTCCGCACATCGGCAAGGGCGTGAACGGCGCGCGCCGCTGGATTCCGCTCGACATCACGAACATGCAGCCGTCGGAAATCATGAAGCTCGCCGTGACCATCTACGCGGCCAACTACACGGTGCGCAAGCAGGAGTTCATGCACAGCATCGGCCGAGGCTTTTTGCCGATGGCTGTTGCCGTCGGCTTCGTCGGTGCGTTGCTGCTTCTCGAGCCGGACATGGGTGCGTTCATGGTGATCGCGGTTATCGCCATGGGCGTGCTGTTCCTCGGCGGCGTGAACGCCAAGCTGTTCGGCGGCCTGGTAGCAACGGCCGTCGGCACGTTTGCGTTGCTCGTGTGGGCATCGTCGTGGCGTCGCGAACGGATCTTCGCTTACCTCGATCCATGGGACGATCGCTATGCACAAGGCAAGGCGTATCAGTTGACGCACTCGCTGATCGCATTCGGCCGCGGTGAATGGTTCGGCGTAGGACTGGGCGGCAGTGTCGAGAAGCTCAACTACTTACCGGAAGCGCACACCGACTTCATCCTCGCGGTGATTGGCGAGGAACTCGGGTTTGTCGGCGTGCTGATCGTGATCCTGCTGTTCTACTGGATCGTGCGGCGCGCGTTCGAAATCGGCCGTCAAGCGCTCACGCTCGACCGCACTTTTGCCGGTTTGATGGCGAAGGGTATTGGCCTCTGGTTCGGTGCGCAGACCTTCATCAACATGGGCGTGAACCTTGGTCTCCTGCCAACCAAAGGCCTGACGTTGCCGCTCGTGAGTTACGGTGGTTCCGGCATCTTGCTGAACTGCGTCGCGCTCGCGGTGCTGATGCGCGTGGACTACGAAAACCGGGTGCTCATGCGCGGAGGAAAGGTATGACGGTTTCGACGTCATCTCGCGCAGGCACGCTGATGGTGATGGCCGGCGGCACCGGAGGACACGTGTTCCCGGGGCTCGCGGTCGCTCACTGGATGCAAGCGCGCGGCTGGCGTGTGGTGTGGCTCGGCAATGCGTCGGGCATGGAAGCGACGCTCGTGCCGAAGCACGGCATTGCGATGGAATACGTGCGCTTTGGCGGCGTGCGCGGCAAGGGCATCAAGACGAAGCTGATGCTGCCCGTGAACCTGCTGCGCGCGTGTTCGCAAAGCTTGCGCGCGCTGCGCACCGTGAAGCCCGACGTGGTGCTCGGCATGGGTGGATACATCACGTTTCCGGCGGGCTTGATGTCGAAGCTGAGCGGTACGCCGCTCGTGCTGCACGAACAGAATTCAATCGCTGGACTGGCGAACAAGGTGCTCGCGCATGTGGCCAAACGCGTACTGGTCGCGTTCCCAAATGCGCTGCCGAATGCCGAATGGGCCGGAAATCCAATTCGTGCGGAACTTGCGGAGGCTCTGCCACCCAAAGAACGCTACGCCGCGCGGAATGTGGGTCCTGAAGCGCGTCTCAACGTTCTGGTCGTCGGGGGCAGTCTGGGTGCAGCCGCTTTGAATGAAACCGTACCGAAGGCGCTCGCGTTGCTCGACCCGGCGCTGCGTCCGCGCGTTGTGCATCAGGCGGGAGCCAAACATATCGATGCGTTGAAAGCAAACTACGCGGCGGCGGGTTTATCGGCGGATGACGATGTTCAACTGGTGCCGTTTATCGACGATATGGCAAGCGCTTACGCCGCAGCGGATCTCGTGATCTGCCGCTCGGGTGCGATGACCGTGTCCGAGATCACGGCGGTTGGCGTGGCCGCGCTGTTCGTGCCGTTCCCCTTCGCCGTCGATGACCACCAGACCATCAACGCCGCGTTCCTCGCTAATACGGGCGCGGCCCACTTGATACAACAGCGCGATTTGTCGGCGGAAAAGCTCGCCGGCTGGTTGCGCGAACAGACTCGCGAGACGCTTGGCCACATGGCCGTAAAGGCTCGTGCCCTGGCGAAACCCGACGCGGCTGAACGCGTCGGCCGGGTCTGCGCCGACGTAGCCGGCTTGAGCGCGCTGATACAAGCGCCGAAGGAAATTCAGCCATGAAACATATCATCAAACACATTCACTTTGTCGGCATTGGCGGCGCGGGGATGAGCGGCATTGCAGAGGTGTTGCTCAACCTCGGTTATCAGGTCAGCGGCTCCGACCTGACGAGCAACGGCGTGACCGATCGCCTTATTACGCTGGGTGCACGCGTGGCAATCGGGCATCGTGAAGAGAATATCGACGGCGCGAATGCCGTGGTCGTGTCGACCGCCGTGCGCTCCGATAACCCCGAGGCGCTGGCCGCGCGCCATCGCCGGATTCCGATCGTGCCGCGCGCCGTGATGCTCGCGGAACTGATGCGGCTGAAGCAGGGCATCGCGATTGCCGGCACGCACGGCAAGACCACGACCACGTCGCTGGTGGCAAGCGTGCTGGCCGCGGGCGAACTTGATCCGACCTTCGTGATCGGCGGCCGCTTGATCAGCGCGGGCGCGAATGCGCGGCTGGGTACAGGCGATTTCATCGTGGCTGAAGCCGATGAATCCGACGCGTCGTTCCTGAATCTCTTTCCAGTGATCGAAGTCATCACGAACATCGATGCCGATCACATGGACACGTACGGCCACGACTTCGCGCGGCTGAAGCAGGCGTTCATCGAATTCACGCACCGGCTACCGTTCTACGGCATCGCGGTGCTGTGCGTGGATGATCCGAACGTGCGTGAAATCCTGCCGTTCGTGTCGAAGCCGATCATCCGTTATGGCCTCGGCGCCGAAGCGCAAGTGCGCGCGGTGAACGCGGAAGCACGCGACGGCAAGATGCATTTCACGACGCTGCGTGAAGACGCAACGCCTTTGGACATCGTGTTGAATCTGCCGGGCACGCACAACGTGCAGAACGCGCTGGCCGCTATCGCAATTGCGACTGAACTGGAAGTCGCCGATGCCGATATCCAGAGGGCATTGCAGGAATTTACGGGCGTAGGCCGGCGTTTTCAGCGCTACGGCGAAGTGAATGTGAAAACGGCCGAAGGCGGCGCATACACGCTGATTGACGACTACGGTCATCACCCGGTCGAGATGGCAGCGACGGTTGCCGCGGCGCGCGGCACATTTCCTGGCCGGCGTCTTGTGCTCGCGTTCCAGCCGCATCGATACACGCGCACGCGCGATTGCTTCGAAGATTTCGTGCGGGTGCTGTCCACGGTCGATGCCCTCGTTCTCACCGACGTCTACGCTGCAGGCGAAGCGCCGATTGTCGCCGCCGATGGCCGCGCGCTGGCGCGCGCGATTCGAGTGGCGGAGAAAGTGGAGCCAGTGTTTGTCGAAACAGTGGATGAGATGCCGGACGCGATTGCCACATTGGCACGTAACGGCGACGTAGTGATCACGATGGGCGCCGGTTCTATCGGCGGCGTATGCGCTCGGCTGACGGCGCAAGTTCAGGATTCGAAGGTTTCACGATGACGAGTAACGCGACGAGCAATGTAATCGATCCCAAGGTATTCGGCAAAGTGGTTGTGCTGCTTGGCGGGGAAACCGCGGAGCGCGAGGTATCGCTGAATTCGGGACGTCTCGTGCTGCAGGGATTACGCGATGCCGGCATCGACGCGCATCCGTTCGATCCGGCGGAACGGCCGCTGGCCGAATTGAAGTCCGAAGGGTTTGCGCGGGTGTTTATCGCGTTGCATGGTGGGTATGGCGAGAACGGCCAGTTGCAGGGTGCGCTCGATTTCTACGGCATCAAATACACGGGCAGCGGTGTGCTCGGTTCGGCACTTGGCCTCGATAAATTCCGCACTAAGCTCGTGTGGCAGCAAACCGGCGTGCCAACGCCGCCGTTCGAAGTCGTGATGCGCGGTGACGACTACGAAGCGCATGCGCAAAAGATTGTTGCGAAGCTCGGTTTGCCGCTGTTCGTGAAGCCGGCGAGCGAAGGATCGAGCGTTGCGGTGATCAAGGTGAAGAGCGCGGAAACGCTGGTACCGGCGCTGATCGAAGCAGCGAAGTTCGACAAGATCGTGCTGGTCGAAAAAAGCATTGAAGGCGGCGGTGAATACACGTGCTGTATCGCGGGCGACCTGGACTTGCCGATCATCAAGATCGTGCCGGCCGGCGAGTTCTACGACTACAACGCGAAGTACATCGCCGACGACACGCAGTACCCGATTCCCTGTGGTCTCAGGCCCGCCGAGGAAACGCGCATGAAGCAGCTTTCACGCCGCGCGTTCGACGTGCTCGGCTGCACTGACTGGGGCCGTGCGGATTTCATGATGGACGGTGATGGCAATCCGTACTTCCTGGAAGTGAACACCGCGCCGGGCATGACGGACCACTCGCTGCTGCCAAAAGCGACACGGGCGGTCGGGATCAGCTACAAGGATCTGGTGGTGAAGGTGTTGTCGTTGACATTGCAATACTGAACCGACGTAGACGAAACCGAACATGTGGAATAACGCTCGCCAGATGAACCTCACGGCCAACGCACTGCACGTATTGCTCGTGTTCGTGCTGTTTGGGGCCGCCGGTTACTGGGCGATCCAGCGGCCGGAGTTTCGCCTGCGCGAGATCCAGATTGACGGCAACACGTTGCACATCAATTCGCCGACCGTGCGCGCAAGCGTGGTGGGGCATTTGAAGGGCAATTATTTCACCGTCGATCTCGATGCTGCACGCACCGCGTTCGAACAGATGCCGTGGGTGCGCCACGCGAGCGTGCGGCGCGTGTGGCCGAATGCGCTGGCGGTGACGCTGGAAGAATTCAAGCCGCTCGGCACGTGGGGGACGGATCAGCTGGTGAGCGTGGACGGCAACCTGTTCACGGCGAACCAGGGCGAACTCGACGACCTGCCCGCGTTCGAGGGGCCGGATGGATCGGCGAAAGAAATGGTTGCGCGGTATCACGATTTCACGAAGTGGTTTGCGCCGCTCGACGCGCATCCGGAAGAAGTCATCTTGTCGCCGCGATATGCGTGGACAGTGAAGCTTTCCAACGGCACGCAGATTGAATTGGGGCGCGAGCGCAATCAGGACACGTTGTTTGATCGCAGCCGACGGTTCGTGGCGGCATGGTCGGCGGTGACGGGGCGGTGGGGAAATGACATCGAGTACGCGGATTTGCGCTATCCGAACGGCTTTGCGATCAAGGCCGCCGGCATGCACTTTATCAGCGACACCGACAAAGCGAAGAAGTAAGCAGACGTCACAGGCAATGAGCACGCTATGAGCAAAGACTACAAAGGCTTGCTGGTCGCCCTCGACATCGGGACGTCGAAGGTGGTGGCTATCGTCGCCGAGTTGAAAGGCGGGGGCCACTACGAGGTGATCGGGCTCGGCCAGAGCGACTCGAAGGGATTGAAGAAGGGTGTTGTCGTCAACATCGAGGCAACCGTCCAATCGATCCAGGGCGCGCTCGAAGAGGCCGAACTGATGGCCGATTGCAAGATCACGAATGTATTCACCGGCATCGCTGGCAGTCACATTCGAAGCTTCAATTCGAGCGGCATGGTCGCCATCAAGGAAAAGGAAGTCACGCAGGCCGATGTGGCGCGCGTAATCGAAACCGCCAAGGCGATCAACATCCCGACCGATCAGCAGGTGCTGCATATCCTGACGCAGGAATTCATCATCGACGGCCAGGAAGACGTGCGCGAGCCGATCGGCATGAGCGGTATCCGGCTGGAAGTGAAGGTGCACATCGTGACGGGCGCGGTGAGCGCGACGCAGAACATCGTGAAGTGCGTGCGCCGCTGCGGGCTCGAAGTGAACGACCTGATTCTCCAGCCGCTGGCTTCGTCGCTGGCGGTGCTGACCGAAGACGAGAAGGAGCTGGGCGTGGTGCTGATGGACATCGGTGGCGGTACGACTGACATCGCCATCTTCAGCGAAGGCGCGATCCGTCATACGGCGGCGGTCCCTATTGCCGGTGATCAGATCACGAGCGACGTGGCCATGGCTCTGCGCACGCCGACGCCCGATGCCGAAGATATCAAGGTGAGCTACGGGATCGCGAAGCAGGCGCTGGCGGATCCGGACGAAATGATCGAAGTGCCGGGACTCGGCGGGCGTGGGCCGCGCACGTTGTCGCGGCAAGCGCTCGCGGCTGTGGTCGAACCGCGCGTTGAAGAACTGTTCTCGCTCGTGCAGCAGGTCGTGCGCGAGTCGGGCTACGAAGAATTGCTGAGCAGCGGCATGGTGCTGACCGGTGGCGCATCGATGATGCCCGGTATGGTCGAACTCGGCGAAGACATCTTCCTAAAGCCGGTGCGGATCGGCCTGCCCGAATACGCGGGTGGTCTGGCAGATGTGGTTCGCAATCCGCGTTATTCCACAGCGATGGGTTTGCTCGTCGAAGGCCGTTCGCAACGCCTGCGTGGCCGCAAGGTCGCCGTGCAGTCCGGATCGATGGGACAGGTTTTGGGACGCATGAAAGATTGGTTCCTGGGAAATTTCTGAACAAACAGAATTCGCGCTGGTGCCGGCGGCTGGCGCGCGACAAGAGGTTGCCCGATCTCTTGCCGAATAACGCCGACTTTCATTCTTGACGGAGGCAATATGGATTTCGAAATGCTGGAAACGGAAACCAACGGAACGATCATCAAGGTCGTTGGTGTTGGTGGTGCTGGCGGTAATGCGGTACAGCACATGATCAACCGTGGGGTCCAGGGCGTGGACTTCATCGTGATGAACACAGATGCACAAGCGCTCGCGCGTTCGCGTGCCACCTCGGTGATCCAGTTGGGCAACACGGGTCTGGGAGCTGGTGCCAAGCCGGACATGGGCAAGGCTACAGCGGAAGATGCGCGTGAGCGTATTGCCGATGCACTGCGCGGTGCGCACATGGTATTCATCACCGCAGGCATGGGTGGCGGCACGGGTACGGGTGCAGCACCGGTGGTCGCTCAGATCGCGAAGGAAATGGGTATCTTGACGGTCGGCGTGGTCAGCAAGCCGTTCGAGTTTGAAGGCGGCCGCCGCATGCGCGTGGCTGAAGCAGGATCGCAGCAACTGGAGGATCATGTCGACTCGCTGATCGTCGTTCTGAACGACAAGCTGTTCGAGGTGATGGGCGATGACGCCGAGATGGACAAGTGCTTCCAGTGCGCTGATGACGTATTGAACAACGCTGTTGCCGGCATCGCGGAAATCATCAACGTCGACGGGCTGGTCAACGTCGACTTCGAAGACGTGAAGACGGTGATGGGCGAGCAAGGCAAGGCGATGATGGGCACGGCAACAGTTGCCGGCGTCGATCGCGCGCGCCTGGCTGCAGAACAAGCCGTGGCAAGTCCGCTGCTGGAAGGCGTGGATCTGTCGGGCGCGCGTGGCGTGCTGGTGAACATCACGTCGAGCCGTTCGCTGCGTCTGTCGGAAACGCGTGAAGTGATGAACACGATCAAGTCGTATGCGGCAGAAGACGCGACCGTGATCTTCGGTGCGGTATATGACGACGCCATGGGCGATGCATTGCGCGTGACGGTTGTAGCCACGGGTCTCGGCCGTGCAGCGAAGAAGCAACAAGCTGCACCGATGACCCTGCTGCGTACCGGGACGGATAAAGCACCGATCGCACACGCGCAGAACAGCTACGCACCGCAGCAATCGAACGGTACGGATTACGGCGCGCTGGATACGCCGGCAGTGTGGCGTTCGTCGCGTGAAACGGCGGCTTCGCACGTGCAGGCGCTGCAGGAAAAGGGCGTGGATAAGTACGACATTCCGGCGTTCCTGCGCAAGCAAGCCGACTGATGATTTTTGCCGGAGCGGCTGGTTTCTGTATTAAACGCCCATAGGCAAAAGCTTCAGGCGAAGGTCGTGCCGTCTCAGGTTTCAGGCCGCGTCTGCTGGACGTTGGACTGTGATTGAATGACCGCTTCGATTACGTTCATCATCATCTACATCATCTATATCTTGGGATGAGATCGAACGGTGAGAGCAGTCGTTGCGCGACGACGTTGAATGTGTGACGTATGAATCACAAGTTTGAATCGCTGGCGTGACCAGCACTGACTCAGTGAAAGGCCGATCCATGATCAAGACAGGTGAAACACTGCCCGACAAACGCCTTTTCGAATTTATCGATGTGGCGTCGGAGGGTTGCGCCGTGGGACCAAACGGTTTCTCGGTGCGCGAGCGGACGGCGGGCAAGCGCGTGGCAATCTTCGGATTGCCGGGCGCGTTCACGCCCACCTGTTCCGCCAGGCACGTGCCAGGTTTTATCGAAAACGCAGAGAAGCTGGCTGCGGCGGGCATCGACGAAATCTGGTGTGTCTCCGTCAACGACGCGTTCGTGATGAACGCGTGGAGACGCGATATTCAAACTTCGGGCAAGATGAAGATGATCGCCGACGGTAGCGCACGTTTTACCCGAGCACTCGGCCTGGAGCAGGATTTGTCGGAGCGTGGCATGGGAATTCGCTCCCAGCGTTACGCCATGGTGGTCGAGGACAGCGTGGTCAAGACGCTGAATCTTGAAGCGCCCGGCAAGTTTGAAGTCAGCAGTGCTGAGAGCGTATTGGCGACGTTGGGCTGATGTTTAAAGCAATGTTAAGTTGTTGTTGGACCGTTTTCGGGTCAATAGGCCGGGAATCATGTTGCATTCGTGCCACATAAAATGACGCTCGCGCCGACGTTTCAAATACGCCGCAACAAAGTCTTAACAAAGCCTTAACGCGGCGCCGATGTCCGGGAATGCCTCCATTCCGGTCATCGGCCCGACCCTCCTTGCTTTCGCGTGGCACAGCATCAAACGTGCCGAACTTACCCGGTAACATGGGGAAACAAGTTGCAAACTTCCTCCCGGGACGACGCGAGGCAATTGGAGTATACTCAGCGCTATTGAATACAAATTCACGATTGATTTTCTCAATCGAGAGTCGCAATCGAAGCGAAAAAATCATGTTGAAGCAGCAAACCATTAAAACCATTGTCAAAACCATCGGAATCGGCCTGCATTCGGGCCGCAAGGTGGATTTGACGCTTCGGCCCGCTCCGGCCAATGCTGGTATTGTCTTTGCGCGAATCGACCTGCCTGTGCCGGTGGACATTCCGGTGTCGGCCATGGCTATCGGCGACACGCGCCTGGCTTCGGTGTTGCAGAAGGACGGCGCGCGCGTGTCGACCATCGAACATTTGATGTCGGCATGCGCGGGACTGGGTATCGACAATCTGTATGTCGATGTCACGGCTGAAGAAATTCCGATTATGGACGGCAGTGCTGCTTCGTTCGTGTTTCTGATTCAATCGGCGGGTATTGAAGAGCAGAACGCGGCAAAGAAATTCATCAAGGTGAAGAAGCCGATTGAAATCCGCGACGGCGATAAATTCGCGCGTCTCGATCCGTATTTCGGCTTCAAACTGAAGTTCACCATTGATTTCCGCCACCCGACTGTCGATAAAACCGGGCAAGCGCTTGAAGTGGATTTTGCGAATACGTCATATGTCCGGGATATCGCCCGTGCACGGACGTTCGGTTTTGCGCATGAAGTGGAAATGATGCGTGAACTCGGTTTGGCGCGGGGCGGCAGTATGGACAACGCTATCGTGCTGGACGAATACCGGATTCTGAATAATGACGGTTTGCGTTATGAAGACGAGTTTGTGAAGCACAAGATGCTGGACGCAATCGGCGACTTGTATGTCGTGGGTCATCCGCTGCTGGCGTCGTATGCCGCATATAAAGGCGGCCACGCAATGAATAACATGTTGCTGCGTGAGTTACTGGCGCACGAAGACGCGTATGAAGTTGTCACGTTCGAGGATAAGCAAGCGGCACCGCATGGTTTCGCTTTCGATACCCAGACGGCGTTTGCGTAATTAAGAATTGAGTTTGAATGAAATGAGCGGCTGCTTTCGAGTGCCGCTCATTTTTTTTGTGTTTTCGCGTGATGGCGCGCAGCCATTTGCGCGAGCGCTTCCTGAAGCGGCGACGGTTCTAGCGTTTCGGCGAGCGTTTGCAACGCGTCGACCCAGGCGGTAGACATGCGCGCTTGTTTGGGCGGCATGACATCTTTCATTGCCTGGGGCCGAACGCGAATCTTCAGGGCATTGACCGCCCAGCCGCGCTGTTGTAAATCTACTAAAAGACGCGGCTCGATGTGCCGAAGGCGGGCGGCGAGCGCGTTATGTGCGGCGAAAAGGGCCAACACGCCGTCTTTAATGAACCCCGGTTCCACGTTGAATCCAAGATAATCGGGGAGCAACGCCGCCAGATCGCGTTGCAGCGCCGTCACTTGCTCAACGCCGGCGCGCAGTGCGAGAAACTCGCTGGTGCGCCCGAGCACTTCCGTCAGCGCTTGCGGCTTGCGGGGATCGAAGCGTGGTGGAGGCCTTGAATTTGGCGGAAATCGGCTCATTTTTCAAGCTGTGGGGCTGGCGCTGATTGTAACGCCCGTGCACCCTGTGTGAACGGCGGTCAGAAAGCAACGCCAGATGGCGGCGTCGATCAGAAATGCGAAACGTACGCCGCACGCTCACGATACAGGCCGATGCACAGCAAGTCCGCATTCTCGACGGCG
>LGTG01000017.1 GCA_001190015.1 Candidatus Burkholderia crenata | reverse complement strand
GTAACCGATCCGAACCGCCGTGTACGGACCCGTACGCACAGTGGTGTGGGAGGGGTCGGGCCGTGAGGCCTGCCCCTATCCCGATTCGGCGTCGAAACGGCCACGCTGCTGCTTCGCTATATCGTCGAGCGCCTTGTTCGACATCGGCTGATACAGCGATCCGCAGGGCCTGTGCAGCGAGTAGTTGATCCACACCGAAACCGCCTCGAGCGCGACGAAGTGGAAACCGAGCAGCAAGGTCAGCGGCATGTCGGGATCGAGGAGATCGACTTCGCTGTCCATCTGGATCAGCTTGGCGAGCTTCTCCGCCAAGCCGAACCATTGCGCGCTGCGCTCCACGTAACTGCGGATCGCGTACCGGAACTGCTTCTGTGCGACTTTTTCGCGGCGCTCGGGCGTCCACTCGGGGAAACACAGGCCGAGATTGATATGCACGATCCGTTTCCTGTGGCTCGGGACTTGATAAAGCAGCCAGCCGAGACCGTCGCCGAAACGTGCGGTAATGCCATAGGGAATGAGGGCGAGCAGCTTCAGGAAGTCCACCGCCAGCGCGACGCCAATGCGACCTAACATGTGACGCTCCCATGGGTCCGGAAGAAGAGAAGATGGTTTTTCGACTTTGCCGAGGAGCGTTCCGGGCATAACGGGGGTGAGGGCTAGGGTATTTCTGGGATGGCAGCAAACGTTCGGCTCTGTGACAAATTAGAGAAGCCGCTATAATAAAACCTTCGCCGAGTTAATGGACAACTTGCGGGGCGAAGCTGGATGGTGCTTAACGGCGCTTTCCGGACCATGTTTTCCGCTAAAGCGTCGCCGCTTCAGACTCCAGACGAAGTCGGCTACGTGAGCAACTTACCCGTACTCAAATGGAGTCTGAAGCGTGTCAAACGATTACTTCTTTACCTCTGAATCCGTCTCTGAAGGCCACCCGGACAAGGTAGCCGACCAAATCTCCGACGCCATCCTCGACGCCATCCTGGCGCAGGACAAGTATTCGCGCGTCGCGGCCGAAACCCTTTGCAATACGGGTCTCGTGGTCCTCGCGGGCGAAATCACCACGCAGGCGAACGTCGACTACATCCAAGTTGCACGTGACACCATCAAGCGCATTGGTTACGACAACACGGAATACGGCATCGACTATCGCGGTTGCGCGGTGCTCGTCGCGTATGACAAACAGTCGCGCGACATCGCTCAAGGCGTGGACGCCGCTCATGACGACAATCTCGATCAGGGCGCAGGCGACCAGGGGCTGATGTTTGGCTACGCATGCGACGAAACGCCCGAACTGATGCCGCTGCCAATTCACCTGGCACACCGGTTGGTCGAGCGTCAGGCGAATCTGCGTCGCGACGGCCGCCTGAACTGGCTGCGTCCGGACGCGAAGTCGCAGGTGACCGTGCGTTATGTCGATGGCAAGGCGTATAGCATCGACACCGTCGTGCTCTCCACGCAACACGCACCGGACATCGAACTGAAGGCGCTGTGTGAAGCCGTGATCGAAGAGATCATCAAGCCGGTCCTACCGGCCGACCTGATCAAGGGCGACATCAAGTTCCTGGTGAATCCGACCGGACGTTTCGTGATCGGTGGTCCACAAGGCGATTGCGGATTGACGGGCCGCAAGATCATTGTCGATACATACGGCGGCGCGGCACCTCATGGCGGCGGCGCGTTCTCGGGCAAGGACCCGTCGAAGGTCGACCGCTCGGCAGCCTACGCCGGCCGTTATGTCGCGAAGAACATTGTCGCGGCAGGGCTCGCTACGCGTTGCCTGATCCAGGTGTCCTACGCAATCGGCTTGGCGCGTCCGACTTCGGTCATGGTCAACACGTTCGGCACGGGCCGCGTGTCGGATGCAAGGATCCAAGAACTCGTGCTCGAGCATTTTGACCTGCGTCCGAAGGGCATCATCCAGATGCTCGACCTGCTGCGTCCGATCTATGAGAAGTCGGCAGCGTACGGCCACTTCGGCCGTGAGGAGCCGGAATTCTGGTGGGAAGCCACGGACAAGGCGCTGCTGCTGGCCGAAGCTGCCGGAACGGAACCGGTTGTTGAAACCGTCTGAGTGTCTGGTTTGAATGATTAAAAAGCCCGCTGAGCGTTACGCTCAGCGGGCTTTTTTGACTGTTGCCAGCACGTGTACCTATGCGGTTGGACGTCGCCATGTTCGCCGGGCAAAATGCTCCGCTTCATCCGGCGCTCACAGCGGCAAAACCGCGCACGCATGAGTAAAGCCGGGTCTAGACCAGGGTTTTGCGCTCGTCAGGAATAGTCAGTGGGCAGCAAACGCAAACCATCCGTCGCTGGTCGAAAGCCTGCGCGGACGACGGCTTGTCGTATTAATTGCACAGGGCGCCAATTTCAATTTGGTTACGGGCGCACGTAACTGCGCCGGTTTTCGCAATAACGCTTTAAATGCGGCCTGTCGCGATGCCTCCCTTAATCGCAGATTCGAAAAAAAACCGTGAAACCAGGAGCGAATACCATCGACGGGATGGGTTTTCCTGAATTACCCCGCAAGCAATTGCGTGCGGAATGATGGCGCAACGCGCGAACAACGCCGCATCCCGCAGGACGTGTCGCGCGGACGGCGGCACAGATAAGACGATTCGTGAAACGGATATTCATGGATTTCACAGGCTCGGGGTCGCAATGGCTGCAACCCGACATTAGTCGGATCAAAAAAACATTCAATAAATTTGATCAAAATTGAGCACAATAAAATAAAAGTTGCGAGCTTGAAGCGCGCACTTATTTAATAGATTTTCATCGAAATAGATTTTCGATGGATTCTCTCAATGCACGTCGGCAGGTTATAGAACAAATGTTACTGTCGAAAGTCGGCATTTTCCCGCACGGGTGTTCGAGCAAGTGCTCGACGTCCCGAAACCCGCAGGATGGCGCGCCGGACGGCCCGGGCGATTTACAATTGATGTAGTCGCCCTAATTAGCCGGCTTTCTTACCAATTGTTTACGTAGTGAAACCTAGCCGGCCAGATGCTTTCCCTGTGAGTCGATATGCCGAATCAATCGAAGTTGGAACAAGTCCGTGCGTTGCGTGAGAACGGCTATGTAGTGGTGCCGGGCCTCGTCACGCCGGAGCGCTGCGAAGCCATGAGCAAGGTGGCGCAACAGCAGTTGGTAGAAGCCGCGGCGCCGGTGGAGTTCGAGGCCGACCTGCAATATCCCGGCGCGCCGAATTCGAAAGACGCGCCCGGCGGCCATACGGTGCGACGGTTGCTCGACGCATACGGTCGCGATCCACGGTTCGCCGCCTGGGCCACGTCGCCCGATGTGCGAGGCTGGATGGAGGTGTATTTCGGTGAAGCGCCAACATTTTCGCGCGCCCATCACAACTGCGTGATGACGAAACATCCGGCTTACGGCAGCCTGACCGGCTGGCACCGCGATGTGCGTTACTGGAACTTCGAGCGGGACGATCTGGTGTCGGCGTGGGTTGCGCTGGGTAACGAGACGGTTGAAAACGGCGCGTTGTGGTTCGTGCCGATGTCGCACAAATTGCCGTTCGCGTCCAAACGTTTCGATAAAGCCAAATTTTTCCGCTCCGACCTGCCCGAGAACGAAGTGCTGATTCGCAGCGCGGTGTCGCCGAAACTGAATGCCGGCGACGTGGTGTTTTTCCACTGCAACACGCTGCATTCCGCCAGCAAAAATCTCACCGATCAGGTGAAATTCTCGCTGGTCTACACCTATCGTGGCGCCAGCAACCTGCCGTTGCCGGGAACGCGGTCGGCATCGAAGGAAGATGTGCCGTTGATCTGACACCGGCGCCTGAAGGTGCCTGAAAATGTCAGCGCTTGGCGTGCGCCGTGCAAAGGCGGCGCTTTTCCCAGCGGGTGTAAGCCCCGCCCGGCAACCGCTCCAAGCCGGAAAGCAACCGGAGCAATCGTGGAGGTAACGAAGCGGTTGAAGCCTTCGGTGAAGCGGGTCACGAAATACGGTGACAGCACGAGTTTGCAGGCCGTAACGCGAGTGAACGCCGAGCAAGCCTCGAAAAAGACGATGCGCAAGCCGACCTGACTGCCATATCGGGGAAGGTTGATATGGCTGGGTAAACGAGCAGGCAGGACGCCCAGTCGTTGTGCTGGGGTAAGTGGCGACGCATGCACATAAGGGAAGCGCACGCAACACGGGAAGCCCCTTAGCGTGGTCAGGGATGACCAACCGGACGCCCGCGAGGGACAGGCCGGGCGCCTTGGGGTGACGGAGAGGCCCGTATTACCGTTGGCGAATTCAACCGGTCGTTGCAACATCTCGAAATTT
>LGTG01000217.1 GCA_001190015.1 Candidatus Burkholderia crenata | reverse complement strand
CTGCTCATCGGCACCTCTGCTGGTAGCGTCAAGAAGACCGTTCATGCCCGTGCAGCGCACGTTTCGCCATTTCTGATCGACGCCGCCATCTGGCGTCGCTTTCTGACCGCCGTTCACAAGAGGATGTAGACGACCCCTCCGGCCATAAAAAAACGCCGATTGGCTTTCATGGAATTGAAGCCAACCGACGTTTTTGCGTTTTCTCACCAGACCAGATTCAGGTCCAGTTCTGCGTCGGCACGTGGTCGCGGTTTCCCTTGATACGGTTCTTTTCGTCGACGAACACGAGATCCGGCTTCCAGCCCGCCTTCAGTTCGGCCTCATCGACCAGCGTGAACGCCGCGATGATTACCAGGTCGCCCAGTTGCGCCCGGCGCGCTGCCGATCCATTCAGCGAAATCATCCCGCTGCCACGCTGGCCCTTGATGGCATAGGTCGTCAGGCGCTCGCCGTTGTTCACGTTCCAGATATCGATCTGCTCGTTTTCAACCAGATTCGCGGCTTCCAGCAAATCCTCGTCGATAGCGCACGAACCTTCGTAATGCAGTTCGCAATGTGTGACCGTGGCGCGGTGAATCTTCGATTTCAAAAGCGTTCGCTGCATGCGTTTCTCGCTCAAATTTCCAGGTTATCAATCAAGCGGGTCGTGCCCAGCCTGGCGGCGGCCAGCACCACGAGCGGGGCCGCGGCATCGGCCGGGCCGGGCGGCAGTAGGTCCACACGTTTTCTCACCGCGATGTAATCTGGCTGCCAGCCACGCTGCGCGAGCGACTCCACGGCTTCGTTTTCTATCGATGCAAAGTCGCGATTGCCCGCCAGCACCGCGTCGCGGACGCGATTCAGCATTTTTGCCAAAACTGGCGCCTCGGCGTGCTCGGCCGCTTGCAGAAAGCGATTGCGCGAGCTGAGCGCCAGGCCGTCGGCGGCGCGCACGGTTTCAGCCGCGATGATTTCCGTGGGCAGCGCGAACTGATGGCACATCTGCCGCACGATCATCAGTTGCTGATAATCCTTCTTGCCGAAGACGGCCACGCGCGGCTGCACGCAGGACATCAGCTTCATCACGACCGTACACACGCCCTGGAAGAACCCCGGGCGGAATTCGCCTTCCAGGATGTCGCTCAGGTTGGTCGGCGGATGAACGCGATACTGCTGCGGCTCCGGATACAGGTCGGCTTCGGTCGGCGCGAAAAGCACGTACACGTTCTCGGACTGCAGCTTTTCGATGTCGTCCTGCAGCGTGCGAGGATATTTATCGAAATCTTCGTTCAGTCCGAACTGCAGCCGGTTCACGAAGATACTGGCGACTACCGGGTCCCCATGCTGGCGCGCCAGCCGCATGAGCGACAGGTGGCCTTCGTGCAGGTTACCCATGGTCGGGACGAAGGCGGTTCGGTTCTGGCCGCGCAACTGGTCGCGCAGTTCATGGATCGAGCTGATGACTTTCATCTAGCAGGTGTCTCCTGGCAGGCAGCTTTGAAAACACTGCTCCAAGGGGAAGGAAAAGGGAAGGGCCTACGCTACTTTTGCGCCACGGAAGGCTTAAGCCGGCGAATACGCGAGTCTCACGTAGATAGGTGCATACGGCTCGGCCTGGGTGATTTCAATCAGCGCTTCACGCGACAGTTCAAGCATCGCGATAAAATTCACCACCACGACTGGGACACCGCGTGACGGGTCGAAAAGATCGCCGAATTCCATGAAGCGGGCATTCTGCAGGCGCCGCAGGATCACGCTCATATGCTCGCGCACAGACAATTCCTCGCGCGAGATCTTGTGATGCTCGACCAGCCGGGCGCGTTTGATGACGTCGGTCCAGGCGGCACGAAGATCGTTTGCATCGACGTCGGGGAAGCGTTGCGCCGAACTCTGTTCGACGTACACCTCTGCCCGCAGGAAGTCGCGGCCCAGTTGCGGCAGGTGATCCAGGCGCTGCGCCGCGAGCTTCATCTGTTCGTATTCCAGCAGGCGCCGCACGAGTTCGGCGCGTGGATCTTCCGCTTCCTCGCCCGTATCCGCTTTTTTCACCGGCAGCAGCATGCGCGACTTGATCTCGATCAGCATGGCCGCCATCAACAGATATTCCGCCGCGAGTTCCAGGTTGGATTCGCGAATCTGGTCGACGTAGCCCAGGTACTGGCGTGTCACGTCGGCCATCGGGATGTCGAGGACGTTGAAATTCTGCTTGCGGATCAGGTACAGCAGCAAGTCGAGCGGACCCTCGAACGCTTCGAGAAAGATCTCGAGCGCGTTCGGCGGGATGTACAGGTCCGTGGGCAGCTTCCAGAGCGGCTCGCCATACAGATGCGCGAACGCCACGCCGTCAATGGTATTCGGCGTGGAGTCGTTCGCGGGCGCGGCAAGCGCCGCGGCGCGATCATCCTTACCCGGGTGCCCAGTGTCTCCCGAACGCTCCGGAGTTGGCTGCGCCTCGCGGGCGGCACTCACGTTCAGAAGTTCTGGTAATAGACGTAGGGCGTTTGTTCGACTCGCGAAGTCTTGATCTCCGAGCGCTCGTCGAGGTCGATAGGCTGTTTGTCCCACAACAGCGCGCGGCCCTGGCGCTGCTCTGCTTCGAGCGACGGTTTCTGCTCTTTCATCTGATTGATGAACTGGGTAATGTCCGACAGGTACATGATTCGACTTCCATTGGCTCAGAGCGATTCGAAAACGGGCGCGGTGGGCGCTCAAGCGAGACGAGACACCACCGTGACTCCGCTCAATTTTACCGCAAGCATCAGGCAGCGGAGCGGTTAACAACGTCCCAAGACGTCCCAAGCCAGCCCGAAGGTCGCGGATAAGCGGAAGGCATCGACCATCCGGTCTATCCGAGCCGCCCCAAGAGCAATGGTAAAACCCTGTCAATTATTGAAACAACCAAGGAACAAGCGTGGTGGAGAGCCGTCCAAGGCGCACCTCCGGTATTTTTAGGAGTCGGTGGGTCGAAGCGGGGCGACGGTCGGGTTGAACGTTGTCCGATCGGCCAACCCGGTGTTTTTTGGGACAGCCCGCCGCGCCAGTGTGGTGAAATAGTGCCGGCTGGACCGACGCCCGGCGTTTAGCTGGCACCGCGCCGGTACCATGCAACGGTCGTCCCGTGTCACGTCACCCACGCAATCCCACTTAATTCAACCCCGGAGGTCACGTTTGGCGGGGCGCCTGTTTGATCCGCTGCGCTTCAAGCGCGGGCAAGCCGATAACCTGCGGCTTCAGCCGCCGGTTATCGCGTCGTCAAAGGCGCCTTCCCGTGCGTGGTCGTGGTCATTCGTGCGCCGTGCCGTCTGGTTGCTCCACGCGCTGGCGTTGTTTGCTATCGTACAGCCCGCGCAGGCGAAATACGACGTCGATATCGACGCGCCGCGCAGTGTTCGGTCGCTGTTGAAAGACCACCTGGATTTATCGCGTTTCAAGAAACGCGACGACATCAGCGACGAACAATTCGACTTTCTGGTCGCCGCTACGCCGCAGGAAGTCCGCGATCTGGTCGCGACGGACGGTTATTTTACGCCGATCGTGCGGACCGACGTGAAACATGAAGGCGATGAAAAGTCCGTCACCATCAGCGTTGATCCCGGTCCGCAGACGAAGGTCGCCTCCGTTTCGCTGACATTCAAGGGCGCGATCACGACCGAAGACCCGGCGCAGGAGAACACCGCGCGTCTCGCATTTTCGATCAAGGAAGGCGATCCGTTCTCGCAGAGCGCCTGGGACGACGCGAAGAATGCCGCGCTCAAAGCCTTGCAGGCCCGCCAGTATCTTGGCGCGAAAATCTCGCAATCCAAGGCGTGCGTGAATCCGCGGACGCACATAGCGGATTTGTCGGTGACGTTGGATAGCGGCCCGACTTTCACGTTCGGCCAGCTCGACATCATCGGCGTGCGGCGTTACCCCGAAAAGATCATTCACAATGTGAGCCGGATTCACCCAGGAGACACCTATGACGTCGCACGGGTAAACGAGTTGCAGCGGCAGTTGCAGAACACGCCGTACTACGCGTCGGTCGCCATCGACGCGGACAATGACGTAACCAAGCCAAACGAAACGCCGATGCACCTGAAGGTCAGCGAGTATCCTTACAACAGCGTGCGTTACGGCGTGGGTTACGCGACAGATACCGGTCCGCACATCCAGGGCGCGTATAGCTATCTCGATACATTCGGCAAGGCTTATCCGTTCACAATATCCGGCCGTCTGGACCAGACCCAGCAATACGGCCAGGTGCAGCTCGCGATGCCGCCAGACGGTCGCACCTGGGTGAACAGCGTGCTGGCTTCGTACACGAACACGAACGTATCCAACACGCGTATCTACAGCGCACGCGTGGGCGTGCAGCGCACGCGCTCGCTGCAGAACATCGACACCACCTTTTCGCTGCTGTTCTATGCCGACCGGCTGACACAAAATCTCGGCCCGCCGACTACCAGCCGCGCGCTTGTGCCCTCCTGGCAGTGGGTGCGCCGCAATGTCGACGATCCGCTGTTTCCGCGCTCGGGCAACCTGATTCGCGCGGAAGCGGACGTCGCGGTGAAGGGTTTGCTGACTGATCAAACCTTTGGCCGCGTCTATACGAACCTGCTGCAGTACTTGCCGCTGGGCAAGCGCGACCTGTTCCTGTTCCGCGCGGAGTTTGGCGGGGTGTTCACGGCGGGCAGTTCGAGCGGCATTCCCGCGTCGCTGCTGTTCCGGGCGGGCGGTGCGAATTCGGTGCGCGGTTATGGATATCAGAGCATTGGTAATGATGTCGATGGCTCCGTATTGCCGACCAAGTACCTGATGACCGGCAGCTCGGAGTACCAGCACTGGTTTTCGCACGATTGGGGTGGCGCGATGTTCTTCGACATAGGTACCGCTACCGATACCTGGAAAGAGCGCGTATTCGAGCCAGGCACGGGTGTGGGCGTGCGCTGGCGCAGTCCGGTCGGGCCGGTGAACGTGGACATTGCGTATGGCTTCAAGAACCGCGACATCCACCCGTACCTGACGCTCGGGATCGCCTTTTGATGAATTTGCCTGGATTATTCCGGTTGTTCCTTCAAGCATGAGCGACCAGAACGGCCAATCTCCCCGAGACCCGCCGGACCCTTCCGAGGACCGGGGGAACGGCGCGTCTGAAAATGGAGCGCCTGCACCGAAGCCACAGCGCGGCGGCTGGCGCTACCTGGCCAAATGGCTCGGCGGTGTGGTGCTTGTGCTCTGCTTCGCGCTCGGTGTCGCGATGATCCTGTACGCGCTCAACAGTGAGCGTGGGACGCGCTACCTGTGGCAGGCGGCGACGTCGCTGCTTGGCGGCCGGCTGAGCGGCACGCTCGACGGCGGCGCGATTGCAACCGGCTTGCGGCTACGCAACGTGCACTGGAAAAGTCTCGACGGTAAAGGAACGGATATTGCCGTGGACAGCGCTTCCGGCCGATGGGAGCTGACGCGTGCGCCGTTGCGTTTCACCATCAACTATTTGCATGTCGGAACGGTCGACGCACGCATCGCGCCATCGCCGAAAGACAACAGCAAAGTCGAGTTACCGAAGGATTTGCGCTTGGCCGTCCAGCTTGCCATCAGCGACGTCAAGCTCGACAAGCTGCGTCTCCATGAAGGCGCGACGACCACCGAATTCTCGCGGCTGGCGCTGGACGGGCATAGCGACGGCCGCCATCACGAGGCGCGCATCCAGCGTCTCGATACGCCATTCGGCGCGGTCACGGCCGCGTTGAAACTCGACGGCGGCGCGCGCCCGTTCCCGCTGACCGGCGACGCCGGTTATTCGGGCGAAGTCAGCGGCGGGGCCGTGCAGGTCGCCGCGCATCTGACGGGATCTCTGGAAAACCTGGCCACCGATATCAACGCAAGCGGCCTGAAGCTCAAGGGCCAGGCGCACGTTGAGGCAGCGCCGTTCGGCGACGTGCCGCTCAAGCGTGCGCTGGTGACCATCGATCACGTCAATCCGCAGGCGTTCAGCTCGAGCGCACCGTTTGCGGATCTCGCGGTGCGAGCCGAGCTTAAGCCCGACCCGGCTACGCCGAATGCGCTGGTGGTAACCGGGCCGGTATCGATCGTGAACGCAAAGCCGGGTTTGGTCGACAAGCAACTGCTTCCCCTGATCGATGCCCACGCGAACGTGAAACTCGATGCATCGGAGCAAGCCATTTCGGACTTGAATGTGCGGCTGCTGCAGGATGCAACCGTTACAGGCGGCGGGACGCTCAAGGGCGGTACGGGCCAGTTCGACCTGAAGGTTGCGAAACTCGACCTGAACGCGATCGAATCGACCATCCGGCCGACACAGTTTGCTGGCCCGATCGGCATCCATCTCGCTGGCGATACGCAGACCATCACGCTGGATCTCAACGACCCGAAAGAGGCGTTGCATGCGCAGGGCAAGGTCACGCTCGACGCCAAACAAACCGCGTTCGATGGCGTGAAACTGGGCGTAGGGAAAGGCAGTATCGAGTTGAGCGGTGCGCTTCAGAAGGACACGCATTCGAGCTACGACCTGAAAGCGAAGCTTATCGATTTCAATCCGTTGCTGCTGACCGACGAACTGGTCGCGAAGCCTCCGCCGAAGGGATCCAAAGCGAAAGCGCTGGCGAAATCCCGACCCATCGAGGCGCGTGTGAACGGCACGCTGACCGCAGCGGGCGTACTCGCGCCAACGCTTACGACCAAGGCGCAGTTCAAGCTTGGCGACAGCGTCTACGACAACCTTCCGCTCACCGGCGCGGGCACGATTCAGGTCGTGGGGACCCGCATCCTGCCGAGCATGGCGACGCTCTCGATTGCCGGCAACGACGTCGATCTCAACGGCAGTTTCGGCGCACTGGGCGATCGCTTGCGTTTTCGTATTGATGCACCTCAGCTCGAGCGGCTGGGTTTCGGACTGGCGGGGCTCGTCAAGGCAGACGGCGACGTCATCGGTTCGTTCGCGCATCCGAACCTGGCGGCGAACTATCAGGCCGACAGCGTGGTGTTCGGCGCGAACCGCGTTGGCCATGCGGAAGGCCGGGCCGAAGCTCGCGACGGCGCGAACGGCGCGCTGGTATTCACCCTTCAGGCCCGCGATGTCAGCGCGGAAGGCGTGGATCTTTCGAGCCTCGAAGCGAACCTCAACGGCACGCGCGCCAACCATACGCTCAACGCGGCCGCTGTCGGTAAGGTGCGCGGCAACGCGGTCAACCTGACCGTGGCCGCAAACGGCCATCTGACCGACGCCCGCGACGGCGCGCATTGGGGCGGTACGGTAACACGCTTGTCCAACAAGGGCACGCCGAACGTCAATCTCGACGCGCCGCTGACCGTGAGCTACGCGCCGAACCACGTCTTGCTGGGCGCGACGCGTGTATTGGCGGAAGGCTCCGTGCTCGACTTGAAATCGTTCGCGCTCGATGGCGGGCGCATCAGTTCGGCCGGCCAGTTGACGAATCTCTCTGTGGCGCGGCTGCTTGAAATCCGTCAGGAACTGGAGGGCGGGCCGCCACCCACCAAGACTGATCTGGTCTTCGACGGAGACTGGAATTTCGCGCTCGGCGCCACCGCGACGGGCTACGTGCAACTGAAGCGGCGCTCGGGTGACGTCTCCATCGACGCGGCTCGTGGCGTCGCGGCGCTCGACATCACGGACATAACCGCCCGCGCGGACTTTACCGGCGGCAACCGGCTCAACGCGGCGCTGCACGCGCAGGCGACGCGGATCGGCGTAATCGATGCGAACGTCCACACGAACCTGGTGGCGCGCGACGGCGTGCTCACGGTCGCGGACGAAGCGCCGCTGAGCGGAGCGATCGACGCCAATGTTCCGACGCTGCGCACGACCGGCGGGTTGTTCGGCCCGGCTTATCTGCTCGATGGCCATCTCGGATTGAAGCTGACCATCGCGGGGGGCGTTGCGAAACCGACGCTCTCCGGCATGCTCACCGGCGACGGGCTGTCGGTCACGGTCATCGACCAGGACGTGCAGTTGAAGGACGGCGTGATCCGGATTGCGTTGTCGGAGAATCTTGTCGACCTGCAGCAGGTCGAGTTTCACGGCGCGAGCGGCGCGTTGCGCGCAACCGGCAAGGTGCGGCTGGATCAGCAGCCTCCGCACCTGACGGCCAGCATCATTGCTGACAAGCTCGAGCTGTTTGCATCGCCCGACCGGCAGTTGCAGTTGTCGGGGAGTGCGTCGGTGGCGAACGCAGGTTTGCAGGACGGCATGGTGATCGACGGTAAATTCACTGTCGATCACGCGCTCTTCGACCTGCCCGAGCAATCGGCGCCGTCACTTGGTGACGACGTCGTGATCGTGCGTCCCGACGGTACGGTGAAGGGCGAGGATCAGAAGGTCGTCGCGACGGGCGACAAGCCCGTGGGCGCGTTTGCGCCGCGTGCGAATATCGATATCAATCTCGGCCAGAAATTCCGCTTTTGCGGCGCGGGTGCGGATCTGAGCCTTGCCGGGACCATCACGGGAATGAGCGCGCCGAACATGCCGCTGCAGGCGGTCGGCAACGTGCGCGTGACGCCGGGTTCGACCTATACGGCGTTCGGGCGGAAGCTGGGCATCGAAAACGGCTTTTTCACGTTCAACGGACCGGTTGCGAATCCCGGCATCAATATTTTGGCAATGCGGCGCAATCAGGAGATCGATGCTGGCGTGCAGGTGACGGGCACGGTGCAGTCGCCAATCGCGAAACTGATTTCAGAGCCGAACGTGCCGGATAACGATAAATTATCGTGGCTGCTGTTCGGGCATGGTACCGATCAGGGCAACAATATCGGCCAGCAGAGCGCGATGACGAATGCGCTGGCGTTGCTGGGCAGCGCGAGCGGCAAGCGGATCGCACAGACGTTCGGGCTGGATGAGTTTTCTATCGGAACGAGTGAGGTCGGGCTGACCGATCCGCAGGTCGTGATGATCTCGAAGGCCATCAATGAGCGGTTTGTGCTCGGCTATGAACAGGGTTTGCAGTCGGCAAGCAATGCGATCAAGGCGACGCTGAGCCTGTCGCGGTTCTGGTCGATATCGGCGTATGGCGGCACGTTCCAAGGTCTCGATCTGCTTTATACGCGGCGCTTCGATTCGTGGTCGCGAAGGAATAGGCCGTCGGAAGGGAAGTAGGTTACGCACCGCATGAATCGGCATAAGGGTACGACCATAAGGCCGTACCCCTGCCACACCACCCGGCATGCGGGTCCGCACCGGGCGGTTCGAGAAGTTGAGGTTATAAGTCGAG
>LGTG01000216.1 GCA_001190015.1 Candidatus Burkholderia crenata | reverse complement strand
TATTGGCTCTCAACGGTGTTCGAAGACGCACCTGTCGAACGTCTCGTTCACGTTGTCAAAATGCGCTGGCGCATTGAGCGCGATTACCAGGATTTCAAACAGGAGTTCGGCCTTGGGCACTTTGAGCGACGAGGATGGCGCGGCTTTCATCACCATGCAACGCTTGTGCATTGCCGCTTATGGGTTTCTGGTTGCACAACGCCTCATTCAAGGAGGCAGTAAAAAAACGCCGAAATCCGCAAGCCATTTGCCTTACCCGCGAAGTACGCGCCACGCGGCTCCCCAACGCACGCAGCGCCACGTACCTGATTCGATTGCTTCACTGCGCTGGCGCATCGCTGCCTCCATCTCCAAACGGCTTCAGCAATGTCCATTTTGCTGTTCAAATTCTAATAACTTTATGACACAGTAGTACTATGAGGTGACTCGCAGACGATTTAGTGGCCATAGGCACGCGCAACGGGTTACAGTGCGGCCATTGCGCCATGCGTACGTGACGAAACCATGACAGTCACGAAAATTTCCTATTACTAAGTGTTGCGATACGGTTACGGCGGGTACGAAGAACGAGAAAAACCCTGGGGATGGCGGCATCTTCGATGCGGTTTTCGGAACGCATCAAAAGCCGATGCAATGAGCCTCTCCGGCACTCGCTTGCCATGAGATCACGCGAGGCTTACGAGCCGCTATCTTGTGTGCGATCGGACGTGTTGCGCCTTGCATGTCGAGGTTGGCATGGACAAAGAGCCGTGCACACAGCGAAACCACGACTGCGCGACCCGCGGTTATCTCCAAGGTAAGTCGATCATGTACGGATCGCTACTGCCCGGATGTGCTCTATCGCCGCAAAAGTATATTGCCTGGTGAACGCGTACGGGCCGTTTGTCGTGTTGGCATCGCCTATACTCCGTATTTACGTTGGAATCCTATGCAAACAGATAGTGGAACAGTAGCGCCCGTCATTCGAATGTCGATGTGCAAAATATGCAACGAACCGGCGCCTCTCTACGGCGTCACCGACTTCAACAAGAGTTGCGAAGAACGTCGTGGACGCTACCTGTCGCTCATCGGCGTGCCGGTCTATTACAACCGGTGCGATGCCTGCGGCCTAATCTTCACCCGCGCGTTCGACCACTGGAGTAAAGCCGAGTATCTGCAACACATTTATAACGATGACTACGTGCTGGTCGACCCTGATTACATTGATTCACGGCCTGCCAGCAATGCCGCTTTCATTCTCGATTTCATCAAGAAAGGTCACCGGTTGAGATGTCTCGATTATGGCGGCGGCAATGGCACGCTCACGTCGTTATTGCGCGGGGGCGGGGTGGACGGACATAGTTGGGACCCGATGGATGAAGAGGGCGTGCCACCGTCCGGCACATTCGATTTTATCAGTGCCTTCGAGGTTCTTGAGCACACGCCCGAACCGCTGGCGACGGTTCGAGAAGCGCTGGAGTTGTTGGGTGAGCGTGGGGTGTTGTTGTTTTCTACGTTGACGATCGATCATGTATCGCCACGGAGAATGGACAACTGGTACATCGCGCCCCGCAACGGCCATATCACGCTTTACACGCGACGATCATTGCAGACTATGTTTGCGGGATTGGGTTATCGGATTCATCACTTCAATGACAACCTGCATATGGCACTGAAGGAAGATCCGGCGTGGCTGATATAAGCCCGGCGAGAGTATCGGGGAATGGTCGGGCGAACCTGCATGACGATTCGGATGCCCGAGGTATTTCTGTGCCGCTGCAATGAGCGGTGGCGTTGACCTGACCTAAGTTGCAGAACGCCGGCCTAAACCCCCGGCGGTACCCACGCTCACGATCCGCGTTCGGGCCAACCGGTCATGCAGAAACTGTCGCGCCGGGTCGAGCCAGACCGCGGCGGCCCAAAGCACGATCCACACCGTGGTCACCACAAGCGTGGTCGGAACGGAAAGCTTGAGCAGCGGGTGCAATGCCAGCGGCGGCAAGAACCATAACCACGCAAACACATAGCGCGCGATGACGCGTGCAGTCGAAACCGGCGCTCCGTGCGCATCGACTACTTTCAGCCGCCAGGTTTTCATGGGCAAGGTTTGTCCGCCATGCGTCCAGAAGTAGACGAAATAAACCGCGAGAACGAACCCGATCCACGCCATCAAAATATTATGGTGGGTGAGCCCGTTGCGTTGCTGGGTGAGCGTACTGAACAAATACCCGGCGATAAAAACGATCCCGAACAGGATCACGCCTTCGTAGAGCATCGTAGCCAGCCGGCGACGCAGCCGGGGCGCCGTCAATCCGAAAGACTCGACAGATTCCAAAGAGGAGGCGCTCACGGTTTGGCTATGACCCGTTGAAAACGGACGGCGCCTGCTGCGGCGAAACGGGAATCGGCGCGGCCGGCACAAAGCTGGCGGCGCTGGGGAATAGCCGGCGCGGCAGGCGCTCCGGCAGAACCCGACGCCCCGATTTCACCAACCGCCTCGGAAGCACGCGCATGTTCCCGGTCGGTCATCAGCCGGTCGATATCCTTGACTTCGGTTTTGCCGGAAGGCGGCGCGCTGACAACGGTCGGGCAGCGAGGGCGTTCGGTGGCGGCGAGCTTTTTCTTCTGATCTTCCGGGAGCTTTTGATACGCGTCCCAGGCGCGTTCCCGTTTCTCAACGGGGACGGACTTGGAAACCTGGTAATTTGCGCGGGCAACCTTACGCTGATCCGGCGTCATGTGGATCCACTCGGTCATGCGTTCATGAAGACGCTTTTGCACATCGGGCGACATCTTCTTGTATCGCGACGCGATCTTGATCCAATTGCGCTTACGTTCCTCGCTGAACTGATCCCATTCCGAGGCAAACGGCGCAAGCGCGACCCGTTGGGCGTCGGTGAGCCGGGCCCAGGCCATGGGGCTTGGCGGGGAGGCGAGCGAAGAAAGCGGCGACAGGACTTCCCCCGCGCTCGCCCCGAGCGGGGCGGCAGCAGCGGGTACCGCCGGAGCGGACGAGTAAAAACGCGGATAGGTAGCGGCAAACGCGACAAGTCCCGCAATTGCGCATCCAAGGACAATCGCGAGGCCGCGCTTGTAACTCATCCGATGACTCCTGCAGTCTTAATGATTACGCGTCAGGTACGCGTTGAAACCGTGGTCGAGATAGGCGTCGAGCGGGAGATTGTCGCTGAGCATGGCCGCGTCGATATCGGCGAGTTCCGCGGTGCGCTGCTGGTTCTCCCAATAAGCAATGCCGGCCAATCCGATCACAAGTGCGAGCAACAGCCACGCCAGCGCGAGGCGCGAGAAGCGCCCGCGTTTACCCGCGTGACCAGACCCGCCGGCGCCCAGGGAGCCGGCCGCACCCGCGCCGGCGAGCGAAGGCGCGAAAACCGGTGCCGCGCCGGCGACTTTTTCCAGTTTCTTGCGTGCGGTCGCCATCCGGCGAGCCGCCGCCAGCTTGTCAAGCGAGGCAGCGGGCAGCGAATTGATGTTTTCGTCGAGCGCGCGGCGTACCTTCAGCGCGAACTCGGTTTCCTTGTGATCGAGAGCGTTGCTCATAGCGTGATTCCTTTCGCCTCCAGCGCGTGTGCTAGCGCGCGTGGCCCGCGAGCAATGTGTTTTTACGCTGCCTTCAGAGCAGCCCATTGCAGCGGCGATTTCGGCGACATCCATATCCTCCCAGTAACGCATGAGAAACGCTTCCCGTTGACGTGCTGGTAGTTTCTGGATCTCCGCGTCGATCAGGTTGAGCACCTGTTCACGCTCGAGCCAGCTTTCGCTGCTTTCCGCACCGACCGTGCCGTCCTGTGATTCGAAGGTCTCGAGAGAGTCGAATTTGTCGTCAGCGTTGCCGAACGAGGAAAACAGGCTTACCCACGTGTTTCGGACCTTCTGCCGGCGAAAGTAGTCGTGCGTTGCATTTTGCAGGATACGCTGAAACAAAAGGGGCAACTCGGGCTGAGGCCGGTCGCCGTATTTTTCGGCGAGCTTGATCATCGCATCCTGAACGATGTTGAGCGCCGCATCGTCGTCGCGTACGGTGTACACCGTCTGCTTAAACGCGCGTCTTTCGCCGCCCGCCAGAAAATCGGCGAGTTCCTTGTCTAATGCCATCCGTGAGGCCCGGCGCAACGAGCGTGCGTCGATAAGGGGGTTGGTGAGAGGTTTAAAACCTGCGGATCCTAGCAAACTTTTGAGTGAACAGCGAGGAAATGCGCTTTCGTTACAGCTTGAAACACACAGAGTTTTCTCCAGTATTTCGGATAAATCCGAGCCGTTAAGGCCCGATTTCGGCGCACTTAATGGCGGTATTGTGCAATTTTTGCTTGACGAACTTTGTAGTCCCGGGCTAGCATGTTCAAATAGCATCATAAAGTGAACCGTCTCTTTGAGGCGAGCCCAAGAAGCCCACTTCCAGACGCGCCCCTTGAACCCGAGCCATAAGCCCGGCAGAGAGCACCCAATCAATTTTTTGCCGAAAATTCGAAAGGTGAATGAATATGCCCAGCGCGGAATTCTCCACGTCGGATACGGCTTCCTCCCTCGAAGCTGAATCCATTGGCGGCACCGTGCTCATGCGCTCGCTGATGAAAAAGTCGAGTTCATTTGGGGCTATCCCGGCGGCTCGGTACTCTATATCTACGACGAGTTGTACAAGCAGGACGAGATCCAGCACATTCTCGTGCGCCACGAACAGGCCGCGGTTCATGCCGCCGACGCCTACGCGCGCTCTACGGGTAATGTCGGAGTGTGCCTCGTGACCTCCGGCCCCGGCGTTACCAATGCGGTGACCGGTATTGCCACCGCCTACATGGATTCCATCCCGCTCGTCATTATCAGCGGCCAGGTTCCTACCGCGGCAATCGGCCAGGATACGTTCCAGGAGTGCGACACGGTCGGCATCACGCGTCCCTGCGTCAAACACAATTTCCTCGTCAAAGATGTATGCGACCTCGCCGCGACCGTCAAGAAAGCTTTTTATATCGCCCGTACGGGACGTTCTGGCCCGGTGCTGATCGACATTCCGAAAGACGTGTCGAAGACGCCGTGCAAGTACGAACGAACCGCTCAAGGCGGTGTCGCTGCGCTCGTACAATCCGGTGACCAAAGGCCATTCCGGCCAGATCCGCAAGGCCGTGCAGTTGCTGCTTTCGGCGAAGCTTCCGTACATTTATACGGGCGGTGGCATCATTTTGGCGAATGCGGCGCGTGAGTTGAACCAGTTCGCCGACCTGCTCGGTTATCCGGTGACGAATACGCTGATGGGACTGGGCGGTTATCGCGCGGACAACAAGAAATTCCTCGGCATGCTCGGCATACACGGCACGTACGAAGCCAACATGGCCATGCAGCACTGCGACGTGCTGATCGCGATCGGCGCGCGTTTCGACGACCGTGTGGTCGGCGATCCGGGGCATTTCGCGTCGCATGTGAAGAAGATCATTCACATCGACATCGATCCGTCGTCCATTTCCAAGCGCGTGAAAGTCGATATCCCCATTGTCGGCGACGTGAAGGAAGTGCTGAAGGAGTTGATCGAACAGTTGCAGACGGCCGAACACGGTCCGGACACGGCGGCGCTGGCCGACTGGTGGAAGGACATTGAAGCGTGGCGCTCGAAAGACTGCCTCAAGTTCGACCGCGAAAGCGAGATCATCAAGCCCCAGTACGTGGTCGAAAAGGCATGGGAACTGACCGCCGGCGAAGCGTTCGTCTGTTCGGACGTTGGCCAGCATCAAATGTGGGTGGCGCAGTTCTACCGTTTCAACAAGCCGCGCCGATGGATCAATTCGGGCGGTCTCGGCACCATGGGCTTCGGCCTGCCGGCGGCCATGGGCGTGAAGACGGCGCACCCGGACGACGAGGTCTTGTGCATCACGGGCGAAGGCTCTATTCTAGCCAGATGTGCATCGAGGAATTGTCGACGTGGAAGCGGTATAACACGCCGATCAAGATCATTTCGCTCAACAACCGTTATCTCGGCATGGTTCGCCAGTGGCAGCAGATCGAATACAAGAAGCGTTATTCCAGTTCGTACATGGACGCGCTGCCTGACTTCGTGAAGCTGGCTGAGGCTTATGGTCACATGGGCATGCGTATCGAGCACACGCGCGACGTCGAACCGGCGCTGAAAGAAGCACTGCGCCTGAAGGATCGCACGGTGTTCCTCGACTTCCAGACAGATCCCACCGAAAACGTATTTCCGATGGTCCAGGCAGGTAAGGGCATCACAGAAATGCTGCTCGGATCGGAAGATCTATAACGGCTGTTTTCCCAAGCGCTGCTCGCGCGCGCCCGTCTTCACAAAAGACGATCGTGGCGCGTGGGTTTTGCGGGAACACGCTTTTCTTTTCTACTGGATAAATCAGGAACGCAATCATCATGAGAAATATTATTTCCGTGCTGCTGGAAAACGAACCGGGCGCGTTATCACGCGTCGTCGGCCTCTTTTCCGCACGCGGCTACAATATTGAAACCTTGACGGTGGCGCCGACCGAAGACAGTTCGCTGTCGCGGATGACCATCGTTTCCATTGGCTCGGATGACGTGATCGAACAGATCACAAAGCACCTGAACCGCCTGATCGAGGTGGTGAAAGTGGTCGACCTGACAGAGGGCGCCCACATCGAGCGCGAGCTGATGCTGATCAAGGTGAGAGCGGTCGGTAAAGAACGGGAAGAGATGAAACGGATGGCGGACATCTTTCGCGGCCACATCATCGACGTCACCGAAAAAAGCTACACGATGGAACTGACGGGCGCGAGCGACAAGCTTGACGCATTTATTCAGGGGCTGGACGCAACGGTGATTCTCGAGACCGTGCGCACAGGCAGTTCCGGCATTGGCCGGGGCGAGCGAATCCTGAAGGTCTGAGAGCGGCTGAACAACGTGAACTTTATTTCACAAATTAAATTCAAGCAAAGGAACCACCATGAAAGTTTTCTACGACAAAGGCGCCGATCTCTCCCTCATCAAGGGCAAGCAAGTCACGATCATCGGCTATGGCTCGCAAGGCCATGCACACGCGCTGAACCTGAAGGACAGCGACGTAAACGTAACGGTCGGCCTGCGCAAGAACGGCGCATCGTGGAGCAAGGCTGAAAAGGCCGGACTGAAGGTCAAGGAAGTGGCCGAAGCCGTGAAGGGCGCGGATGTGGTCATGATGCTGCTGCCGGACGAGCAGATCGCCGAAGTTTACAAGAACGAAGTGCACGACAACGCGAAGGAAGGCGCTGCGCTGGCATTCGCGCATGGTTTCAACGTGCACTACGGCCAGGTCATCCCGCGTGCCGACCTCGACGTAATCATGATCGCCCCGAAGGCGCCGGGTCACACGGTGCGTGGCACGTACGCCCAAGGCGGCGGCGTTCCCCACCTGATCGCAGTGGCACAAGACAAGTCGGGCGTAGCGCGCGACATGGCGTTGTCGTATGCGGTGGCTAACGGCGGCGGCCGTGCCGGCATTATCGAAACGAACTTCCGCGAAGAAACGGAAACTGACTTGTTTGGCGAGCAAGCTGTGCTGTGCGGCGGTACGGTCGACCTGATCAAGGCTGGCTTCGAAACGCTGGTGGAAGCAGGCTACGTGCCGGAAATGGCTTACTTCGAATGCCTGCACGAACTGAAGCTGATCGTCGACCTGATCTATGAAGGCGGTATCGCCAACATGAACTACTCGATCTCGAACAACGCCGAATACGGCGAATATGTGACGGGTCCGAAGATCGTGACGGCGGAAACGAAGAAGGCAATGAAGCAAGTGCTGACGGACATCCAGACCGGCGAGTACGCAAAGAGCTTCATCATCGAAAACAAGGCTGGCGCGCCGACGCTGCAATCGCGTCGGCGCCTGACGGCTGAGCACCAGATCGAAACGGTGGGCGCCAAACTGCGTGCGATGATGCCGTGGATTGCGGCAAACAAGCTGGTGGATCAGTCCAAGAACTAAAAAAAGCCTGAACGACCGGTCTTGTGTGCCGGTCCTAGTGAAGACCGCAAGCCGTCCGGTGTCGCTTGGCGCCGGACGGCTTTTGCTATCCTACGGTTTTACTAAAAACATAGAACTCGTTCATGAACTATCCACATCCGATCATCGCGCGTGAAGGCTGGCCGTTTATTGCCATTGTGGCTGTCATTGCCGTGTTGATCCAGGCCATCGGCGGTTTTGGTTTTGCCTGGCCGTTCTGGCTATTGACGATCTTCGTCGTCCAATTTTTCCGTGATCCGGCCCGGCCGATTCCCGTTCAGGCGAACTCCGTGCTGTGTCCCGCCGACGGCCGAATCGTCGCCGTGGAAACCACTCACGATCCCTACGCGGGCCGCGAAGCGCTGAAGATCAGCGTGTTCATGAACGTGTTCAATGTCCATTCGCAGCGTTCGCCGGTAGATGGCGCCATCAGCAAGGTAGAGTACTTTCCGGGTTCGTATCTCAACGCTGCCGTTGACAAGGTCTCGACCGAGAACGAACGTAATGCGATCGTGATCCAGACCGCGGCAGGGCATACGGTGACCTCGGTGCAGATCGCCGGACTGATTGCGCGGCGTATTTTGTGTTATGTCCACGTGGGCGAGCCGCTTAACCGCGGCCAGCGTTATGGTTTCATCCGCTTCGGATCGCGGGTCGATGTGTATTTGCCGGTGGGCAGCCGTCCGCGGGTGGCGATTGGCGAGAAGGTGTCGGCCTCGTCTACAATCCTTGCCGAGTTCGCAGAGTAATCAGCCGGAGAATCGGCACAAGTAAAGCGGTAAAACCAGGCTGCACAACGGAGGACTCGATGGCGGCACTCAAACCGCGCCGGACGCGAAGCACCACAACCCCCCCGCGGGCTTTTCGTCGCAACAAGGCGACGCAGGACATTGGCGTGCTGGAAACGCGGCGTGCGAAGCGGCAACAGTTTTTGAGGAAGCGCGGCATTTATTTGCTGCCCAACGCGTTCACCACGGCCGCGTTGTTCTGCGGCTTTTTCGCGGTCGTGCAGGCCATGAACGTGTGCTTCGAGATCGCGGCCATAGCAATCTTTGTGGCGATGGTGCTGGACGGCATGGACGGCCGTGTCGCGCGCATGACGCATACGCAGAGTGGGTTCGGCGAGCAGTTCGACAGCCTTTCCGACATGGTCTCGTTCGGCGTCGCGCCGGCGCTGGTGATGTACGAATGGGTCCTGAAGGATCTCGGTCGCTGGGGCTGGCTCGCGGCATTCGTCTATTGCTCGGGTGCGGCATTGCGTCTCGCGCGCTTCAATACGAACGTAGGCGTAGTGGACAAACGCTATTTCCAGGGCCTGCCGAGCCCGGCAGCAGCAGCGTTGATTGCGGGTTTCGTGTGGCTCGCCACCGATAACCGCGTGCAGCTGAAGCTGGTCTGGCTGCCGTGGGTGGCGTTTGCGCTGACCATCTATGCCGGTGTCACCATGGTGTCAAACGCGCCGTTCTACAGCGGCCAGGCGCTCGACGTGCGGTTCCGCGTCCCGTTTGCCGGCGTGTTGGTGGTGGTGATGGCGTTCGTGCTCGTATCGTCGGATCCGCCTTTGATGTTGTTCGGTTTGTTCGTGTTGTACGGTTTTTCCGGTTACGCATGGTGGGGGTACACGGCCATGCGCGGCCGGCCGAATCCGGCCAGGTCGTCTGAAAAACCGCATTGAAAGGAAGCACAGCGCGCATTGGCTTGAACTCGGTGCGCGCTGTTTGGTTTTGAGGGTCTCATGACCCAAAAACAGGTGGATGACATTAATCGGATCGATCGGAAAGCCCAATTGCACGCTTCCAAAAATCTCGTTATAGTTTGCAGATGGTTTTTTCGCCAATCCCCTCTCGTCTTTCCTAGCTGGTGCGCCGCTACGCGCGCTACCGCTACTAGCGCGCCTGCCGCGCTAAAGCTTCCCGCCCTCCCGTCTGTTCGTTCGTGGTTTTCGACGCCAGCGGTGGCGCGAACGCCCGGGTTCCGTATTGTTTTCCCCCTCCGTTTTCAAAACTCTAAAACTCCCCACTGGAGCCCGACATGGCAGACAAACTGATCATTTTCGACACGGCCTTGCGCGATGGCGAGCAATCCCCCGGCGCGTCGATGACAAAGGAAGAGAAGATCCGGATCGCAAAGGCGCTCGAACGGATGAAGGTCGATGTGATCGAAGCAGGCTTCGCTGCGAGCTCGAACGGCGATTTTGACGCGATCCACACCATTGCCAACCTAGTCAAGGATAGCACGATCTGCTCGCTCGCCCGCGCCAACGATAAAGACATCCAGCGCGCCGCCGACGCCCTGAAGCTCGCCGATCACTTCCGCATCCATACGTTCATTGCCACGTCGGCGCTGCATATGGAAAAGAAGCTGCTCATGAGCGCGGATCATGTCTACGAACAGGCGCGTCTCGCCGTGCGTTTCGCGCGCAAGTTCACCGACGACGTAGAGTTTTCACCGGAAGACGGCAGCCGTTCGGATCTCGATTTCCTGTGCCGGGTGCTGGAAGCGGTGATCGCCGAAGGCGCGACCATCATCAATATCCCCGATACCGTTGGCTACGCCGTGCCGGAAGGCTACGGCAACCTGATCAAGACTATCCGCGAACGCGTGCCGAATTCGGACAAGGCGGTTTGGTCCGTGCATTGCCACGATGACCTCGGCATGGCGGTGGCTAATTCGCTGGCCGGCGTGCACATTGGCGGCGCGCGTCAGATTGAATGCACCATCAACGGTCTGGGCGAGCGCGCGGGCAACACGGCGCTGGAAGAAGTCGTGATGGCGATGAAAACGCGCAAGGATTACTACGGACTGGAACTTGGTATCGATACGACGCATATCGTGCCGACCTCGAAGCTCGTCTCCCAGATCACGGGTTTTGTCGTGCAGCCGAACAAGGCTGTTGTGGGCGCGAACGCGTTTGCGCACGCTTCCGGGATTCACCAGGATGGCGTGCTCAAGGCGCGCGATACCTACGAAATCATGCGCGCCGAAGACGTGGGCTGGTTGACCAACAAGATCGTGCTCGGCAAGTTGTCCGGCCGCAATGCGTTCAAGCAACGCCTGGAAGATCTGGGCGTGACGCTGGAATCGGAAACGGATGTGAACGCCGCGTTCGTGCGCTTCAAGGAACTCGCCGATCGTAAATCCGAGATCTTCGATGAAGACATCATGGCGATCGTCTCCGAAGAATCCGCGGAAGCCCAGGCTAAGGAAACGTTCCGCTTCGTGTCGCTGGCTCAGCACTCGGAAACGGGCGAGCAGCCGCATGCACGCGTGGTGTTTGCCGTCGACGGTATTGAAGTGCAGGGTGAATCGCGTGGCAATGGCCCGGTCGATGCCACGCTGCACGCGATCGAATCGAAGGTGACGAGCGGCGCCGAGCTGATGCTGTATTCGGTGAACGCGATTACCACCGGTACGCAGGCTCAGGGCGAAGTGACCGTGCGCTTGTCGAAGAGCGGCCGGATTGTGAACGGCGTGGGCACGGATCCGGATATCGTGGCGGCGTCGGCGAAGGCTTATCTTGCGGCGCTTAACAAGCTGCATTCGAAGGTCGAGAAGCTGAATCCGCAGCTTTCCTGAATTGATTCGATTGATCAAGCGCGTATCCGGCGCTTCATCAGTTTAAAGATGGCTCTCGCCACAAGCGAGGGCCGTTTTTTATTGCACTTTCACTTGACGGTCGCCCGTCTAAAGAACGCCAAACGTTGCTGCAAACCCGGGCTGTTCCCGCGCCACGAGCTCAAGCTGGCGGCATTCCACATGAATGCCGCGTTCTGGCGCATCGACGACGAATTTATCGATTAGTTCGCGCACGTCAGGATCGACGAAATCGGCACGGCTTGCGTCCACGATTACTGTCGCGTTGTCCGGAATTTGCCTCAGGTGTGGACACCTTGCCGAGAAACGAGACGTCCTTGCGAAACGACAGCAGGAAGTGGTCGTCATGCTGCGCGATGGTGATAGGCCGCTGCAGATTCGCGTGAATCGCGAGCCCGATACTGCACGCAATACCCAGCAGGATGCCGATCAGCAAATCGGCCATCAGCACGCCCACGATCGTCACGATGAACGAAGCAAAGCGCTCGAATCCCTGCCTCGCAACCGCCGCGAACAACGAAGGTTTCGCAAGCTTGAGTCCTGTAAAAATCAGGATAGCGGCGAGACAGGCCAGTGGAATCAGGTTGATCACGGCAGGGCAAATTCAACCGGTCGTTGCAACATCTCGAAATTTGGAGGTGTTAAATGGGGCGACCGCAGCTGGAGCTTGCAACAAACCGGGAGGCCAATGATGCCATTGCCGGGCAGGCCAGGTGTCAATCAGTTTGAGACGAAGCAAGCGTTCTGGAAATTTATTGCCGAGGGAATGGAAAGTGACGCTGCAGCGCTGGCCTGCGGCGTGTCACAATCGTT
>LGTG01000215.1 GCA_001190015.1 Candidatus Burkholderia crenata | reverse complement strand
CAAATCAGTCGCCGATTGCGGGTTGACTTTCCTGATGAGGATTCTTTAGGTTCAAGCAGTCATTGCAACACCCAGTCCCACCGGCATGAAAAACGCCGCGTGGCGGACCGCCTGAGTGAGCGCTTCCACGGCAAGCGCGCTGGTGATCGATACCGGATGGCCGAAGAATGCGAGCGCCCAATACACCTCGAGCGCACCGAGCATATAACCGCCTAACTGCCATGCGAACGCGCAGGTAAGCAAGCCCGGGCGTTGCATCAGCGCGTCTATTTCCCGGTCGAGCCACGCGCCGTCCAGCTTCGACAGGAACCCGCGAGACGGTCCGAGCCAGCGGGCCGCGTGCCTTTCGAGCGCCTGAAACAAGCCGCCGCGCCTGACCAGAATAAAAAACACACAATGGGAAACCGGCAACGAGAGCAGCAACGCAAGACCGATCAGCTGCACGCCCGCAAACGCGTGAGTGGTCGTCACCAGCAGCAACAAGCCAAGTGCTGAGAACGCATATTGGACGACCACCGTCACTAGCACTTCCACGATCACCGATGCACTGACGCGATTGACGTCGGCGACATACCAGTACGCAAGCCGGATTCCTACCAGCTCGCCGCCGACGCCCGCTGCCGGCAGCAGGCGGCTGACCGACTCGCGCACCGTTGCTATCCACCACAGGACTGGCAACGGTGCGAGGCGGCCGAGGAGAACCCGCCATCCGCATGCATCGAGCAACAAGGGCAGCGCGTGGAACGGGACGAGCCAGAGCATGGTGATGCCGGCTTGCGGAATTCCCCGCAGCACGTCGGCGAAACCCTCGTGCACGGCGAAAACGCTCAGCAAGCCGATGGCGAGAGGCCAGCGCGCCCACGCGAGCCAGCGCAGCGCTGCGGTCATAGGGCGCGGAACGCCGGCTTGACGGCTGACGCCGCGACCGGGAACACGTCGCGAAAGCCGCCGCGCGGGAGGCCCATGGCGTTCATTGCGGCAGCCACGCGCGGCGACCAGCGCAGCGAGCTCGTCGGCGTGCCGGTAGTCCGTCATGGAAGGCGTGAGCGCGTCGTTATCCGGCATGGCGGGATGGCAGTAGATCTCGGTCACGCCATCGGGGAGGGTGCCTAACGCCCTTGATAAAGGCTGCTTCGTCCATTTGTCCGTTTTGCGCAAGACCTGCTACGCGATCGTTATGAGCAATCCGGCGCCGGTCTAGGCGTGCGCACCAGCGAAATCCAGGGCCGCAATGCAAGCGATCCGCCGGCCTCATAAGGCAGGCGCATTGCCCTCATGCCGTACTCGCTGCCTATCTCGAGCAAGAGCGACAACGCCGTCGGGTGAAGATGGAAATGCTTGTGCGTATTGACGTGATCGAGCGGCAGCCCGGTCGCGGCAAACGCTTCGAACTGCGCGCGAATTTCATGAGCCAGCTGGGCTCGTACGCGGGGAAGAAAGAAAAAGCGCACACCGTCGCGCACCATCGCGTTGCCGAAACGTCCCTGGTCATCAACGAGCTGAGGAATTTCACTACGCGGCGAGCTCGCCCGGCCATCGGCGAGGGCAACATGCAAACCCACGCGTAAAGTTGGCAGCCGCCGCGCGCGCTCGAAGGCGTCGGCAGCCGCGTCGCCCGTGACCATCAGGCTGGCAGAGGTCAGCACGCCGTTTCGATGGGCACGCTCGACCGCGTCGTTCACGCGTGGGTGCAGCCCGAAGTCGTCCGCGGTCACAATCAATGCACGTCGGGCCGGCCCGGTGGCCGCTTGCGACCGGCTCATGCTTCGTGGGTGCGCAGGAAACGGAAGAACTCGACCCCTTCTCGCAAGCGCCGCTTCATCATCTCCCAGCTCATCAGCATTTCGCGCACGATCTCCCAGATCTTCGATGGCCGGAAATAGAACTGTTTGTAGAATCTTTCCAGCCCGTGATAGATCTCTTCACGCGATAAATGCGGATAACCGATAGCAGCCAGTTGCACGCCTTCCGCACTGACCAGATTGATGACCTTGTTCTCCTCCAGCCAGCCGTTGTCCACCGCTTGCTTGTAAAGCATGGTGCCCGGATAGGGCGCGGCGAGCGACACCTGAATGGTATGCGGGTTGATTTCCTTCGCATAACGAATGGTATTTTCGATCGTCTCGCGGGTTTCGCCGGGCAGGCCGAGAATGAAGGTGCCGTGAACCTTGATGCCGAGCTTGCGGCAGTCAGCGCCGCGCCATGTCCGTGCGCAACCCCTTCTTGATATTAAGCAGGATCTGGTCGTCGCCGGATTCATAGCCTACCAGCAACAAACGTAGCCCGTTCTATCTTGAGCGTTGAATACGGCACGTTAGCCTTCGCGTTGCATGATCACGTGACGCCGAGCTTGTCCAGCCCCCGCACAATCTCTTCCACGCGTGGCTTGAAGTCGGTGAAGGTGTCGCCGTCCAACATGATTTCCTTCACCTCGGGCATGTTGTCTCTGATCCACTTTTCCAGCACGTTCTCGACTGAACGAGTCCGGTAACGCGGTGACCTCCCACGGTCTGGGGCCACAGAGGCAGAAGGTGCAGCGTGAGCGGCAACCACGGCCCGTATAGATCGACACATAAGGGTGCGACAGGTAGCCGATGAAATAGTTGTCGATCTTGAGATCGCGCTTGTAGACCGGTGCGACGAAAGGCAGCGCGTCCATGTCCTCGAGAATAGGGCGCGCCTCGTTATGCTCGATCGACCCGTCGGGAAGCCGGTAGCTCAGGCCCAGGATCTGCGCGAAGGGTTTGCCTTCGGACACTTCGAAGCAGGTGAAGTCGAATTCCTCGCGACAGACGAAATCGATTGCATCGCTTGAGAGCAGCGAATTGAACGGATCCACCGCTACTTTCGCTCTCACCATGCCGATCAAGAGCGACGGTTTATGCTCCTTCAGCTTCTCGGCGAACAACGCATCTCTTGGGAACGAAGGCGTGCTCGTATGGATGATCACCAGCTCGTAAGCCTCGGCGATCTGGAGGGTCGCGTCCACCGTCAAGCCGTCGGCGGGGGCATCGAGTACCCGGCTGCTCGGCACGAGGGCGGCGGGCTGTGCGAGCTAGGTCGGGTACCAGAACGAACGGATCTCGCGTTTCGCCTGGTAGCGCGAACCCGCGCCGCCGTCGAAACCATCGAACGAAGGGGCCTGCAAGAACAACGTTTTCATAAGTTGCTCCTGAAACTTGGACTTGCCGTATGGAACGGCTTTATTGGTTTGCTTCGCGATTCGCAACACACACGATCGGGATGCGGGCTTCCCGCCAGATCACGTGCGAGCCAAACGCTGCCGCGATCCATTCGGCGGACAACAGCAGGTCGCGCAATGGAATGAACGGCAGGTCGCGCCAGAACGAGCGCCAGTCGCGGGTAGTTCTCCAGTGCAGGAGCAGCCGTGCGCTGAGGCCGAACGACGTGCTCAGGTCGACGCTCATGTCGGCGGTGGAGTCGGCAATCGCGCCGCCGCTCCAGTCGAAACCGAGGCCCAGCAGCCACGGCGACGTGAAGGTGATGAAGAGAAACGCGAACCCCAGCGGGTTGATCGAGCGGATGGTGTGCAGCCAGCGGGTCTCGCGCAGCCAGAGCGAGGGCAGGTCGCACTCGGACACATCCGTTGTGACGGTGAGCTCGAACACATGCGTGCGCAAGCCGAGCTCGCGCACGTATTCGGCCAGCCAGAAATCGTCCACAACGCAATCCTTGCGTTCATGAAAACCGCCGATAGCATCCAGGGTTCCGCGGCGCAGCGCGAGCGTTGCGCCGAAACCGAAGCGGCGCGCGCCGGCCGCACGCGCCACATGCACCGATGGCACGAACCATTCGTCGATGAAAAGCGCACCGAGCCGCGCCCACACCTCGCCCACCCGCCGCGCGCAATAGAGGCAGGTGACCAAGCCTACCTGGCCGGAGAGCAACGGGGCGGAGACGGTGTGCAGATAATCCGGTGGGACCGCAATGTCACTGTCCTCGATCACGATGACTTCGTGGCGCGCATGCTGCAGAAGATTGATCAGGTTACTGACCGTGAGGTTGACGCCGTGCACGGAATCGTTGAAGACGAGCGTGATGTCCAGTTTTGGGTACGCCTCACGCAGCCGGTTCACCACCCCGTCGGCGGGGTCGGCCGCATGATACGCCAAAGAGCAGTTAAAAGTGCGGATGCGTCTGCCGGCAGAACGTTTCGAGGTTGGCGTAAAGACGTGGCTCGAGGGGCCGCATAAAGGCTTGAGCACGGATGGGGTGGTTGGCCTCCCGCGCGCGTCATGTCCCAGGGCCGGGAACCGTGACGCATGAGTGCTGCGACCGTATGTAGACGGATGAGAGGCAACACAGGCCAATCAGCATCCATTCGATAACCTTAGGTTCAAGCAGTCGTTGCAACACCATCATTTAGGTTGCGAATATTAACTCTTCAAACGCCTCGGCTGGTTTCTTCCAATCGAGGGCTTTGCGTGGTCTGCAATTAAGCG
>LGTG01000214.1 GCA_001190015.1 Candidatus Burkholderia crenata | reverse complement strand
CAACTCCCGACGCCCTTGAGAATCCCCCTCCATCCCCCTGCGATATCGACAGGGCTGACGAAGCGTGCAATACTTGGCGCACACTCGTGCCCCGTCGTACGCGTGTTGGGTTCGACACCGGAATGAACCTGGCAGTTTGGGCCGGTGTCGGACCTGTTTATTCGGTGGTAGGTAAAACCTTCTTCTACCGCATCCCGACTCCTACGTCACCCCTTAAGAGACGAGCTGTACCGGGCCCGTCTGCACTCGCTTATCGGCACCTCTGCTGGTCGTCAAAAGACCGTTATGCAGAACAAGATCGTTTCGCATTTCTGATCGACGCCGCCATCTGGCGTCGCTTTCTGACCGCCGTTCACACTTGTACTACACTAGCGAGACGGCAAGCAAAACAAAGGCGCTTCGCCCAAGTTTGCAACCGTTCGATTAACCCTTATCCGATAACGCTATTTCTATGTTGCTCATTCCGGCCATCGATCTAAAAGACGGTCAGTGCGTACGCCTCAAACAAGGCGATATGGACCAGGCGACCATTTTTTCCGAAGATCCGGCGGTAATGGCCCGGCTATGGGTCGGTCGGGGCGCACGGCGGCTTCATCTCGTCGACCTGAACGGCGCATTTGCCGGCAAGCCGAAAAACGAAGAAGCCATCCGCGCCATCATCCAGGAAGTCGGCAACGACATTCCGGTGCAGCTCGGCGGAGGCATTCGCGACCTGAACACCATCGAGCGATATCTCGACGACGGTCTGGAGTACGTGATTATCGGCACGGCGGCGGTGAAAAATCCCGGCTTCCTGCAAGATGCTTGCACCGCGTTCGCGGGTCATATCATCGTCGGGCTGGATGCGAAGGACGGTAAGGTTGCCACCGACGGCTGGAGCAAGCTGACCGGTCATGAAGTAAGTGACCTCGGCCGCAAGTTCGAAGACTACGGCTGCGAGGCGATCATCTACACAGATATCGGCCGCGACGGCATGTTGCAGGGCATCAACATTGAAGCCACTGTGCGCCTCGCGCAAGCCGTCAAGATTCCGGTGATCGCGAGCGGCGGATTGTCGAACCTGGGCGACATCGACTCCCTGTGCGAAGTGGAAGACGATGGCATTGAAGGCGTGGTCTGCGGACGGGCGGTCTATTCGGGCGGCCTGGATTTCGCCGCTGCGCAAGCGCGCGCCGACAAGCTGCGCGAAGCCGACGACGCCTGAGCCGCGGCATGTTGCGAGGGCGCCGTCGTGGGTAACCTGACAACGCGGTGAGCTTTTCAGCACGCCTGATTTAAGCGCCTCACGTGCTTCTGGATGGCTTTCCGCTCAGCTTGACCGAGGGCATGCCGCAAGTTCGTTCAGGCAGGGTAGCGTTTCCGTGGTTTCTTCTCGCGATGGTCAATTTCGATTAAATCGCCTCGCTTTCCTAAACACTCGTTCGCAGCAAAACGGCATTCGCACCAACATGGCTCTCGCTAAACGCATCATCCCGTGCCTCGATGTCACCGCCGGCCGCGTGGTCAAGGGCGTCAATTTCCTCGAATTGCGCGACGCGGGCGATCCTGTCGAAATTGCTCGCCGATACGATGACCAGGGCGCTGACGAACTCACGTTCCTGGATATCACTGCCACCTCCGACCAACGTGACCTGATTCTGCCCATCATCGAACAAGTGGCGTCGCAGGTTTTTATCCCGCTGACGGTTGGCGGCGGCGTGCGCGCGGTGGAAGACGTGCGCCGGCTGCTGAACGCGGGCGCTGACAAGATCAGCATGAATTCATCGGCGGTGGCGAATCCGCAACTCGTACGCGACGCGTCGGATAAACATGGTTCACAGTGCATTGTGGTGGCCATTGACGCGAAGCGCGTCAATGGCGCAGACGAAACACCGCGCTGGGAAGTTTTCACGCACGGTGGCCGCAAGAATACAGGGCTTGAAGTGATTGAGTGGGCTCGCAAGATGGCGGAATTTGGCGCCGGCGAAATCCTGCTGACCAGCATGGATCGCGATGGCACGAAAAGCGGTTTCGACCTTGCGCTGACTCGCGCGGTATCGGACGCCATTTCCATTCCTGTGATCGCGTCGGGCGGCGTGGGGTCCCTCGCGCATCTGGCCGACGGCATCACCGAAGGTCACGCCGATGCGGTGCTTGCCGCCAGCATCTTCCACTACGGCAAACACACGGTCGGCGAGGCAAAACGCTTCATGGCCGACCAAGGCACCTCGGTGAGGATTTAAGCGGTGACCGCACAAACTGAAGAAGCGGGCTGGATCGAGAAGGTCAAGTGGGACGCGAATGGCCTTGTACCGGTGATCGCCCAGGAATTCACAACTGGCGACGTGTTGATGTTCGCGTGGATGAACCGCGAAGCATTGGCGAAAACCATTGAATTGAAGCGCGCGGTGTATTACTCGCGTTCGCGCCAGCGCCTGTGGTTCAAGGGTGAGGAATCGCGACACGTCCAGCCCGTGCACGAAGTGCGGCTCGATTGCGACGAAGACGTCGTACTGCTGAAAGTGGAGCAGGTGTCGGGCATTGCGTGCCACACCGGTCGCCATTCGTGCTTTTTCCAGAAATTCGAGGGATCGGTAGAAACGGGCGACTGGGTCGCTGTTGAACCGGTCTTGATGGACCCCGAATATATCTACAAGTAATGACTCAAGCCACGCTTTCCACGCAAGACGCGCTGCTGCGCCTCGCTGCGATTATCGATAGCCGAAAGGGAGGGGACCCGGAACAATCCTATGTTTCCCGACTCTTTCATAAAGGTGACGACTCTGTTCTCAAGAAGATCGGCGAGGAAGCAACCGAAGTCGTGCTGGCCGCCAAGGACACGCGACACGGTGGTGCACCCAAGGCACTTGTCGGCGAAGTAGCCGACTTGTGGTTCCATTGTCTCGTGATGTTGTCCCATTTCGACCTCGGTCTGGCAGACGTGATTGCCGAGCTGGAACGGCGGGAAGGGATGTCGGGAATCGAAGAAAAGGCGTTACGCAAATCCCGCGATCGCGAGCAGAACGAAAACGGCGGCTAAGTTGCAAGGTCGGGTCACGTTTGACCGGTCGCCGAGGAGGATGAAATGAATCAGTCTTACGAGCCTTATCCGCCGCCTGTTTATCAAAATTCGCCCGAATCTGAACGCCTGCGCAGCTTGCGCACGTTGACCCATGTGCTTTACGCGCTCTACGCCGCCTACTAGCTGACGGGTGGACTGACTGTGCTGGTCGCCGTCATCATCAATTACCTGAAACGTGATGACGTCGCCGGAACGCCCTACGAAGAGCATTTCCGATGCTGGCTGGCGCTGCTCGGTCATGTGATCCGGCATAGCGTTGATCTGCGTGTTTATCGGCTTCCCCATTTTGTTCGTGGTCGGCATCTGGACACTTTATCGCGTTATAAAGGGCTGGCTGTTATTGTACGAGAACAAGCCTTTGCAACCAGGTGCTTGGGTTTGAGGCTTAGCGCTTGATCCTTAACTTGCATTCATATCGGGATATCACACGACACACATGAGCCAAGAGAACTGCATTTTCTGCAAGATCGCTGCGGGAGAAATTCCGAGCAAGAAGGTCCATGAAGACGATGAATTTGTTGCTTTTCACGATATCAACCCGGCCGCACCCGTCCATGTGCTCGTGATCCCGCGTAAACATATTGAGACGCTGTCGAGCTGCACCGAAGCCGATGCGCCGCTGCTTGGTAGAATGCTGAGCCTGACGGCGCGGCTTGCTGACGAGCTGGGTGTGGCGTACACCGGCAGTGACACCGGTTTCCGCACGGTCATCAACACCGGGCCGGGTGGAGGGCAAGAGGTGTATCACATTCACGCCCATATCCTCGCCGGGGAACGTCCGTGGCGCCGGATGGGTTGAGGGATGGGTTGACGGGTTGTTTTACGAATGTACGTGATCGTCCGGTCAAGATGTAATGAAAACAAAAGTGTCTTTCCAGCGCAAATTGGGCAAGCAAAATATAGGTTTAATCATCGGGGCGTAGACGCTCCGACTCGGGCCGCAAGGTCCACATTCTTCGCTGCGAGCGACATGCGTGGCGGAGCCAAGGAGAGTTTTCAGTCATGGGTTCGTTGAGCATTTGGCATTGGTTGATCGTTTTGCTGATCGTGGCACTGGTTTTCGGCACGAAGAAACTGCGCAACATCGGCGGCGATCTAGGCGGCGCGGTAAAGGGTTTCAAGGAAGGCATGAAGGAAGGCGAAGCGACGCCGACCGAGCAGCGTGAATTGCCGCGCAACGGCACTGTCGACGTGGAAGCGAAGGACAAGACCCGTTCGAGCGACTACCGCTAACCAAGCTGACCCAACGGTTAAGCCCGGCACCGGCCACCTCCACTCGCTACCCTCACAGGATCTTCGATTCCATGCTCGACCTTGGTTTGACCAAAATGGCGCTGATCGGCGTCGTCGCGCTGGTAGTGCTCGGGCCGGAACGCTTGCCCGGCGTGGCGCGAACTGCGGGCGCCCTGTTCGGCCGCGTGCAGCGGTATATCAACGACGTCAAGGCCGAAGTCTCGCGCGAGATGGAATTCGACGAGTTGAAGAAGATGCGCACCGAGTTTGAAACGGCGGCATCGAATGTCGAGAACAAGATTCACGACAATCTTCGCCAGCACGAAAACGAGCTCAACGACGCCTGGAACCAGGGCACGTCGGTATCCGACAACGTGGCGGGCGGCGGTGACCCGAATCTGACCCACGTTTCCGGCGACACTTGGCGTTCGAACGCGGACAACACATTCAGCAGCAGCAACGCGTCGCCCGCGAAACGCAAGAACTGGCACGTCAAGCAGGCCGCCATTCCGAACTGGTACAAGCGCACCACGTTGCGCAAGACTCGCGTTCAATCAGGTGCGGCGCGCGTGGCGCGGCATACGCCTCAGACGCTGCGTCGTCCCACGCGGTTTTTCTGATGTTTGCGCCGCTTTCATTGCGCGAACACCTACTTCCCTTCCATCGATGAATCCCAGCAGAGGGCCGGCGTGAGCGACCCGCAACAGATTAAAGACAAGCCCGTCGAAGAGACGTTTATCTCGCACCTGGTCGAACTGCGTGACCGCATCATCCGCGCAGGCGCTTCAGTCATCGTCGTGTTCATCGGGCTGGTTTATTGGGCACCGGATATCTTCCGACTGCTCGCGCGTCCGCTGATGCAGAACTTGCCGAAGGACGGCAAGATGATTGTCACCGACGTCACCGGCTCGTTCTTCGTGCCGATGAAGGTGACCATGATGGTCGCGCTGGTGATAGCGCTGCCTATTGTGCTGTATCAGATCTGGGCGTTTATCGCGCCGGGGCTGTATCAGCATGAGAAGAAGCTGGTAGTGCCGCTGGTCGGAAGCAGCTATGTCCTGTTCCTGTGCGGCATGGCGTTCGCGTATTTTGTCGTGTTCCCCACCATTTTCCGCGTGATGGCGCATTACAACGCGCCGCTCGGTGCGGAAATGACGACGGATATCGACAATTACCTGAGTTTCGTCCTCACCATGTTCTTGGCATTCGGCGTGACCTTCGAGGTGCCGATCATCGTGGTAATCCTGGCGCGCATGGGGTTCGTGACGATCAAGAAACTGCGGCAGATCCGGCCGTATGTGATTGTCGGTGCGTTCGTGATTTCCGCTGTGGTGACGTCGCCGGACGTGTTCTCGCAATTGATCCTAGCCGTGCCGCTGATCATTCTTTACGAGGTCGGCATCATTGCGGCACGGTTGATCGTGGGCAAGGACAAGATCCAGGAGCAGGAAGCGGAAGCCGCGGAGGACGCGAAGCGAGAAGGGGATTGAGGGTTTCAGCAGGCGGATGACGGGTGAGAAAGCGAAGGGGCCGTTCCAAATCAGGTTTGGAACGGCCCCTGTATTACGCACGTCACGGCGAGCTGTAGATCGCCTTACTCGTCGCTTTGATCTCCACCACCATTGTCATCGTCGTCCGGCGGCTGGGGCTGCTTGGGCTGCATCGGCCGTTTGCCTATCACCACGCTCAAGTCCAGCTCCTTGCTCTTGCGCATCAGATGCACCTTCACCGATGTCCCCGGCTTGATCTGCGCGACTACATTCAGCAGGCGCGTGGTGTCGGTGATGGTGTCGTCGTTGATGCTGATCAGGATATCGCCGGGCTTGATGTCGGCTTTGTCGGCCGGTCCGCCCTGCAATACGCCTGCCACGATTGCGCCGGACTTTTGCTCGAGCCCGAACGATTCTGCGATCTCCGGCGTCACGTCCTGCGGTTCCACGCCAATCCAGCCGCGCGTGACCGTGCCTGTGGTGATGATGCTTTCCAGCACGCTGCGCGCTGTTGACACGGGAATGGCAAAGCCGATCCCAAGCGAGCCGCCGCTGCGCGAATAAATTGCCGTATTGATGCCGAGCAGATTACCGTTCACGTCCACCAGCGCACCGCCCGAATTACCCGGGTTGATGGCTGCGTCGGTCTGGATAAAATTCTCGAAGGTATTGATGCCGAGGTGATTGCGCCCGAGCGCGCTTACAATCCCCATGGTCACCGTCTGCCCGACCCCGAACGGATTGCCGATCGCCAGCACCACGTCGCCCACGCGCGTCTGGTCCATGCGGCCAAGCGTGATGGTGGGCAGGTTCGTCATGTTGATTTTCAGCACGGCGAGATCGGTTTCCGGATCCACGCCGATCACCTTGGCCGACGACGTCCGTCCGTCAGCCAAAGCAACTTCGATCTGATCAGCCCCATCGACGACATGTTGGTTCGTTAGAATGTATCCTTCGGAGCTGACAATCACGCCTGAGCCGAGATTCGACGCCGGCGTTTCGTCGCCCTTACGCTTGTTCTTGTCGCCGAAGAAATAGCGGAACAGCGGGTCTTTCGCGCGCGGATCGGGCGGTAACGTGCCGTCTTTGCTCGAAAACATGTTGACCACGGCGGGCATGGCTTTCTGCGCGCCATCCGCATAGGACGACTGGGCAGGCCGGGAACCGATGCTCGGCGCAACTTCCTGCAACGCGACGATCGGTTCGGCGAGTTGCTTGCCGAACGTTCCCTGGCGTTGAAGCCACTGCGGTTTCAAGGTCGCGACGATGAACATCAGCGCCAAAAGCACGGTCACCGCTTGGGCGAAAAACAGCCAGAAGCGTCTAAGCATTTGATGGAATAGAGGAATTCATGGATCGGATCGAACTAGAATTGTATCTGAACAATCTGCTTGAAATCGGGCGCTTCAAGGACTATTGCCCAAATGGTCTGCAGGTTGAAGGCTCACGTCGCGTGAGCAAACTGGCGACCGGCGTCACGGCGGCGCAAGCGTTCCTGGACGTGGCCATCGAGTGGGGCGCCGACGCCATGCTTGTACATCACGGCTACTTCTGGAAGAACGAAGCGCCGCAGGTCACCGGGCGCAAATACCGGCGGCTGAAAACGCTGCTCGAGCATGACATCAACCTGTTCGCGTACCACCTGCCGCTCGATTCGCATCCCGAGTTCGGCAACAACGCCCAGCTCGGCGCGCGTCTTGGCTTGATCGCGGACAACCGTTTCGGAGACCAGGAACTCGGCTGGATCGCGTCGTTGCCGGTGCCGTTGTCGCTTGAGCATTTCACCGCCACGGTCGAGAACGAGGTCGGGCGCAAGCCGCTCGTGTTCGGCAATCCGGATTGGGAACTGCGTCGCGTGGCGTGGTGCACAGGCGGCGCGCAGAGCTTTTTCGACGAAGCCATTGCCGCCGGCGCCGACGTCTACATCAGCGGCGAAGTCTCCGAGCAGACCATGCACATCGCGGCGGAAAGCGGCGTGGCCTACGTTGCGGCAGGGCATCATGCCACTGAACGGTACGGCGTCCAGGAGCTCGGCGCCCATGTGGCCGAGCATTTCGATATCGAGCATGTCTTTATCGATATTGATAATCCGGTGTGATTATATTGCGGTGCAATAAATAATCGAGTGGGTTAAATAACCCCTTCATTCGATAGTCACGATAATTGCGGGGAAACCCTTAAGATGAAGGACTTCGAGCGTTTTTTGCTATTCAACTCTTGTAAATGACGACTCCATTCGCGCACACTAACGATGGTAGAACGAACTGACGGTATAAATCCAATTCAGAAGTGGGGCGTGTGATGCGAGACAACGAAGATCAACGCGTCGACGGCAGCCGCCGAACCTGGCTGATCACGACGACCGTAATGGGCGGAATCGGTGGCGTAGCGGCTTGCGTCCCGTTCGTCGGGTCGTTTGCACCGTCGGAAAAGGCCAAGGCAGCGGGCGCGCCGGTCGAAGTCGATATATCAGGTCTCAAGCCAGGCGACCTGATGACGGTTGCCTGGCGCGGCAAGCCGGTCTGGATTCTGAACCGTACCGACGAAATGCTCGCCGACGTGAAGAAGGCCGATCCCGAGCTCGCCGACCCGCAGTCGAAAAAAGTATTCAGCATGCCGTTGCCGGAATACTGCAATAACGAATACCGTTCTCGCGCTGATCACAAGAACCTGTACGTTGCCGTGGCCGTCTGCACGCACCTTGGCTGTACCCCAACGCCGCGCTTCCAGGAAGGCGCGCAGCCCAATCTCCCTGACGACTGGCCCGGCGGTTTTCTCTGCCCGTGCCACGGTTCGACCTATGACGTGTCCGGCCGTGTGTTCAAGAACAAACCTGCACCGGACAACCTGGACATCCCGCCCTATATGTTTACTTCGGCGACGTCACTCGTGATTGGCAAGGACGAAAAGGGAGAAGCGTAATGGCGGCTACCGATAAAGAAGTGGAAACAACAGGGTTTTTGGGCTGGATCGACCGGCGCTTTCCGCTGACATCGACCTGGAAGACACACGTTTCCGAGTACTACGCACCGAAGAATTTCAATTTCTGGTACTTCTTCGGCTCACTGGCGCTGCTCGTGCTCGTGAACCAGATCGTCACCGGCATCTTCCTGACGATGAACTACAAGCCCGATGCGACTGCGTTTGCATCGGTCGAATACATCATGCGTGAGGTGCCGTGGGGCTGGCTGATCCGCTACATGCACTCCACAGGCGCGTCGATGTTCTTTGTCGTCGTGTATCTGCACATGTTTCGCGGGCTGTTGTACGGCTCGTATCGCAAGCCGCGCGAACTCGTGTGGATCTTCGGCTGCGCGATTTTCCTGTGCCTGATGGCCGAAGCGTTCTTCGGTTACCTGCTTCCGTGGGGTCAGATGTCGTTCTGGGGTGCACAGGTGATCGTGAACCTGTTCTCGGCCATTCCGTTCATCGGCCCGGATCTGTCGCTCTGGATTCGCGGCGATTACGTGGTGTCGGACGTAACGCTCAACCGCTTCTTCGCGTTCCATGTGGTCGCCATTCCGCTGGTGCTGATCGGTCTGGTGGTTGCCCACCTGGTCGCGTTGCACGAAGTGGGGTCGAATAACCCGGACGGCATCGAGATCAAGGCTAAGAAGGACGAAAAGGGCATTCCGCTCGACGGCATCCCGTTCCATCCGTACTACTCCGTCCACGACTTCATGGGCGTCTGCGTATTCCTGTTCATCTTCGCCGCGATCATTTTCTTCGCGCCGGAAATGGGTGGCTACTTCCTCGAAGCCAATAACTTCGTGCCGGCGAACTCGCTGCAGACGCCGAACGAGATCGCGCCGGTGTGGTACTTCACCGCCTTCTACGCCATACTGCGCGCGACCACCGACCCGTTCAAGATCGTGCTGATGATCGTGGCTGCTTTGCTGGGCGTGCTGTCGCTGCTGCGAGCGCGTGGAAAATGGCGATTTGGCTTGCCGGTGCTGGCGTTGCTGATGGTTGTGTTCATGGCGCTGACCGAATCGAAATTCTGGGGCGTGGTGGTGATGGGCACGGCCGTGGTGTCGCTGTTCTTCCTGCCATGGCTTGACCGAAGTCCCGTCAAATCGATCCGGTACCGGCCGCTTTTCCACAAGGTGTTCTACGGCGTCTTCGTGTTTGCGTTTTTGGTGCTGGGCTATCTCGGCACGAAACCGCCGTCGCCGCCGAGCACGCTGATCGCGCAGATTTGTGCGTTGATTTATTTCGCGTTTTTCCTCGGTATGCCCTTCTGGACGACGCGCGGACGCTTCAAGCAGCCACCCGACCGCGTGCGGTTCAAGCCGCATTGACCCGCGCCCCCAAGCCGCAACCATCTGCATGGGACCAGAGTGGGGCCTAAAGCGCCAACTCTGGTCCACAGGAGACACGACGATGAAAAAATGGTTTTCTACCCTCGCGGTGATTGGCGCGGCACTGCTGTCATTCGGTTTGACGCCGGCGCACTCGCAGGAAGTTCCGCTAGACGCCGTGCCCGATAGCTCCGAAAATTTTGCTTCGTTTCAACATGGCGCAAAATTGTTTGTAAACTATTGTCTGAATTGCCACAGTGCGAATTTGATGCGTTACAACCGACTGACGGATATCGGCATCGATCCGAAGGAGATCCAGGCGAATTTGCTGTTCACCACGGACAAGGTCGGTAACACGATGACGATCGCCATGCGCCCCGATGACGCAAAAACGTGGTTCGGGGCAGCGCCGCCGGATTTGTCGGTGGAGGCGAGGGCACGCGGCAAGGATTGGATCTACACGTACTTGCGCAGTTTTTATCGCGACGATACCCGGCCGACCGGCTGGAACAATCTAGTGTATGAAAACGTCGCCATGCCGCATGTGCTGTGGGAGTTGCAGGGTGTACGGATGGCGAAATTCGATACCGAAGTCGACGAAAAAACCGGTGAAAAGGTCAAACATTTCGCGGGTTATACCCAAGTGGCTCCGGGGACGATGTCGCCAGTAGATTATGATTCGGCTATGGCCGATCTGGTTTCGTACCTTTCGTGGATGGCGGAACCGGCCCAGCAGGAGCGAAAGCAACTAGGTGTCTGGGTCCTGATGTTCTTGGGAGTTTTGAGCTTTCTGGCGTGGCGCCTCAACGCGGCATACTGGAAGCAAATTAAATAACACGCCGCGATCGGTGTGGGTCAGTGTCGTCAAAGCGCCTGCTAGGAGGCGCTTTGACGACACTGACCCTTATGTTTTTCTGAAGGGACTTTTAATCATGATGGTTTTGTACTCCGGCACTACCTGCCCGTTCTCCCAGCGATGCCGGCTGGTGTTGTTCGAAAAGGGCATGGACTTTGAAATCCGCGACGTTGACTTGTTCAACAAGCCGGAAGACATCGCGGTGATGAACCCGTACGGCCAGGTTCCCATTCTGGTCGAACGCGACCTGATCCTGTACGAATCGAACATCATCAACGAATACATCGACGAGCGTTTTCCGCATCCGCAACTCATGCCAGCCGATCCGGTGCAGCGCGCCCGCGCTCGCCTGTTCCTGCTGAACTTCGAGAAAGAGCTGTTCGTGCACGTCGGCACGCTGGAAAACGAAAAGGGCAAGGCAGCGGAAAAGAATCACGAGAAGGCGCGCAACGCCATCCGCGATCGCCTGACGCAACTCACCCCTATTTTCCTAAAGAACAAGTACATGCTCGGCGAAGAGTTTTCCATGCTCGACGTCGCCATCGCGCCGTTGCTGTGGCGTCTGGATCACTATGGCATCGAGCTGTCGAAGAACGCTGCGCCGTTGATGAAGTATGCCGAGCGGATTTTCAGCCGGCCGGCTTACATCGAAGCGCTGACGCCTTCGGAAAAGGTAATGCGTCGCTAAATATTTTCGATGGCGGGGCGTGCCGGCTCGACCGGCGCGCTCCACTTCGATAGAGGGCAAGTCGATGCAAAAAATATCCACCAAGCCTTATCTACTGCGCGCGCTCTATGAGTGGTGCACGGATAACGGCTTTACGCCGCATATGGCGGTGCGGGTCGACAACGGCACGCGCGTGCCGCGTCAATTCGTGCGCAACGACGAGATCGTTCTGAACATCAGCTTCGAGGCCACGAGCCAGTTGCAGATGGGCAACGAGTGGATCGAATTCAGTGCGCGCTTTTCTGGCAAGTCGCACAAGATCGAGGTGCAGGTCACCAACGTGCTGGCTATCTATGCACGAGAGAATGGCCAGGGCATGGCCTTTCCCGTTGATCCCGCTGCGATTGGTGCGGCGCCCGACGTGTCGGGCAAGGACGGGCCGCGATCGTCGGAGCTAGGTCCGGACGAAAGTGGGACTGAGCGGATCGAGCAACGTGAGACGGCAGCGTCTGCACGAGAGACACGAGATGATGACGAGGCTCCTCCTGACGACGATAGATCTAAATCATCTGGTCGGGGTCACTTCAAGGTAGTAAAATGAAGTAGATAACTGACTTCGCCGGCTTAGCTCATCAGGTAGAGCAGTTGATTTGTAATCAGAGGGTGGCGGGTTCGAGTCCTGCAGCCGGCACCAGTTTAGCGTTTCATGATGTACCACGATGTTGTTCAACCCCGCGTCCGGTAACGGTTCTCGGGGTTTTTGTTGTGCGCCGAGCATGCGCAACAGCTTGGGGTGTAAGTCCCCGTCCAGCGAATTCAACCGGTCGTTGCAACATCTCGAAATTTGGAGGTATTAAATGGGGCGACCGCGGGGCTGGGGCTCGCAACAAACCGGG
>LGTG01000213.1 GCA_001190015.1 Candidatus Burkholderia crenata | reverse complement strand
AAGTGGTGGAACGGTTACGGCCTTACATGTTGGGCTGGAAGGCGTATTTCGGATTGGCGCAAACGCCGCGCGTCTGGTTAGCACTGGACGAATGGCTGCGTCACCGGTTGCGGGCCATTCAGCTCAAGCATTGGCGCCGTGGTACGACCATCTACCGGGAACTGCGCGTGTTGGGAGCGTCTGCTGAGATCGCGCGACAGGTAGCGGCAAACAGTCGCCGCTGGTGGCGCAATAGCGGCAAGCTACTCAACAGCGTGTTGCCCATCGCCTACTTTGACCAGTTGGGTTTGCTTCGACTCATAACCTCAACTTCTCGAACCGCCCGGTGCGGACCCGCATGCCGGGTGGTGTGGCAAGGGGTACGGCCTTATGGTCGTCCCCTATGCCGATTTCACCGGCGCCATGCCGGCCGCGTTGCCCCGTGCTATTCCCCCACCAAGATCCGCTATGGCGCGCTTGCAGCTTCAACGTCTCGGTTTCGCTGTTCGGCGGCACGACGCCGCTGGTGACGGCGTGGCTGGTTTCATCGACGGGCAATCTGATGATGCCGGCGTACTACTTGATGGGGGCGTCGGTATCGTCTCGGTGCTCGCGCTTCATGAGACGGCCAGGAAACCGCTGAAGGGCTCGCCGCCGTGTGTGGGGTTCGCGCTCGGAAGCGCATGCCGTGATGCGCGGTGTGCGCAGGCAGCCGAAATGGATGACCGGATGCCGGAAGCGACCGCACGCGCGCGTAGCGTCGGGCGAAGATGATCGACGGTCTCTGATTCGTTCAGTCGACAGCGAAAACAGAGCAAAAAAGCAAAGAGGCCGTTCCATGTGACGTGGAACGGCCTCTTTGCCTTTCAGTCGCAGCCACGCCAACCGCTAACGCTGCTTTCACTCCACCAGTCGAACGATCTCCACCTGCACCTCGTCCTTGTCGATCAGCACGATGCCCAACGTCACCGGCAGCTTGAACCGACGCGGTCCCGCACTTCCCGGATTGACGAACAGCGTCGCACCGCGGCGTTCGATCAAAGGCTTATGCGAATGGCCGGTCACGACCACGTCGATACCGGCAAGTTACTTCGGAACATCGGCTATGTCGTGGACGAGATGAATCGCTGTATTGCCGATATGAAACGTCAGCGCTTCAGGCAGGTCGTCGATCCGCGCGCCCGAGTCGTTGTTGCCGCGAACCGCGGTGACGGGCGCAAGTTCGTTGAGTGTGTCGAGGACAGCGGGATTGCAGATATCGCCGGCGTGAATGATGTGCTCGGAGCCGCGCAACGCATCGAGCGCCTCAGGGCGCACGAGGTTGTGGGTATCGGAGATGATGCCGATGCGGATGACAAATGACATGGGCTTCGCTCGCAGGACTTCATGGCCGAAGCGTGGCACTGTTCATTCCGATAAAATCGCCGCGGCGCAGGTCATTGCTCTTCAGTAAGCAGGACTTTCTCCACGCGCCAGTCGGGCACGAGCCACACGACGGCCCGCGCATAGAGGGCCGCAGCCACCCACGGCTCCCAAAACGATGCGACGATGGCGACGAGATACAGCACCACGGAAATCTTCCCCTTGCGATCCGCGCCGATTGCGCGCTCCAGCATTGAGTTGGCTCCCCGTTGCAGGCCGATCAACGCACGCGTGAGGATGTACCACGCGACTGCCGTCATGAACAGGTCGAAGCCGTAGAGCGCGGTGGGCCATGATGCCAGGTGGTTCTCGCCCATCCAGTTGGTGGTGAACGGAAGCAGCGACAGCCAGAAAAACACGTGGAGGTTCGCCCACAGCACGCTGCCGTTGACGCGTCTGGCTGAGTACGTGAGGTGGTGATGTTCCAGTAGATGCCGACATACACGAAGCTCGCACGTAGGCACAAAACACCGGGCCGAGCGCGCTGAGTGACGCCAGATCAGCACCATGCGGCACCTTGAGCTCCAGCACCATGATCGTAATGATGATGGCAATCACGCCGTCGCTGAATGCCTCGATCCGGTTCGTGCCCATCTTCGTCCTTTCTCGTGCTTGCTCGTTGCGACGCTGGGGTCGATAGCCTGGCGGCAGGTAGCTGCGCGGAGCAACCTGGCGTTGTCGATTTAGCGCGAGCGAGAGAAAGAACGCAGTGGTGTATGGCTGCAATGCCGTGCATCCCTGCACGGCGGGACGCTCTAGCGCCTGTCTGGATTGGCCCGCCGGCCGTCCGATGGTAGAATGCCGGTCCGATGGTAGAATGTCGTCCGCTTGGCGGGGTGATGAAAATTGGTAAACATAGCGGACTTAAAATCCGCCGCCTAACGGCTTGCCGGTTCAAGTCCGGTCCCCGCTACCAGCGTCAGATTGATTGTCCGATTGACTGAGCGTCCACTGAACGAAAGGGATGTTTTTCTGCCGCATGCAGATCAGTGCAACGATCACTGTATATTCATACATAAACGTATCAACGTCGTTGCGCGCCCGGATTTCATTTGTCCCGGGTTGAAAGGAAACGAGAGAAGCCTCACCGCACGACGCTGGCCCGCTTTATTGATGCCGAAACCGCCGCCAGTCATCCTGCGCTTAACCGACTGCAGTAGACTGCGCGTCCTACCTAGTGCGAGCCATCATGAAACATCGAACCCTTTATGCGGTGGCCGCTGCTGCCATTCTTACCTGCACCGCAGGCTGCACGACCCCGTATCGCAACGGCTAGGTGTACAAAGGCCAAGATGGGTCGATATCTACCCGGCCTCCGAGCCCAAGCTGAGCTATGACCCGCCCCGCATCGCTTATCAAGGCACGCATGTCGTGGTCGAAGATAGCTATTCCACCCGCGGGCGTTACCCCCTGTTAGCGGCGGTGCAAATCCGACACTAAACGGCGGCGTTGGGTTGAATAAAAGCGAAGTGAGACCAGGGGCCGTTGCTACTAGCTCGTGGTTGTCGGCCTGCTCGTGCTCAGAATGGGTCGTCGATATCGGTCAAGCGAGCGTTCACGGGAGGCGCGCGTTGTTCGCGCTGTAGCTCGTGCAGCTTAGATTCAAGCAGTGCGGTCCAATATCTGCTTGCGGTAAAAAAGTCGGGGAGGTTGTCGAACCAGGTTGGGGAATGTCGTGGAACCCGATGTCGGGGGCAGGGAGGGGGGGGCGGGGGGGGGGGGGGGGGGGGGGGGGGGGGGGGGGG
>LGTG01000212.1 GCA_001190015.1 Candidatus Burkholderia crenata | reverse complement strand
AAATGATGGTGTTGCAATGACTGCTTGAACCTAAGCACCGCAAACCTGAGCATGGAACGGAACGAACCTGTGCTCAGTTGCGTTAGAGATCGACTAGCTGCTGCAAATCGTTGACATTGTAAAACGCACGCTCGTTGGCGAAGGTCACTTCTACCGCCTTGTGGCGCGCGTACCTTACGCTCGTCGGCGCGGATGAACGTGTCGAGATCGTCCGCCAGCGACGCGCGCAGCAACGCGAAAACCGGATGCACGTGGCGCTTGCCGGCGGCATTGACCACTGCTGCCGTCGCGATATCCGCGTGTCCTGCGCACAAGCCCAGCCGTTCGGCCAGGTGAGGATCGACGAACGGCGCGTCGCAGGGCACGAACAGCGCGAATTCAGTTTGCGCCGCGCGCAACGCAGCCGATATCCCGGCAAGCGGGCCTGGAAAATCGGGAAACGCGTCGACAATGACCTTTGCCTGGAACGGCATGCCAAGCTGCGCATAGATCTCGAGGCTGCGGTTTGCACTGGTCAGCATCGCGCCGCATTGGGACTTGAGCGCCCGCAGCGCATGGAGCGCAAGCGGTTCGAGGTTGAGCGGCTGCAGGCCTTTGTCGACACCGCCCATGCGCGATCCGCGCCCACCCGCCAGCACTACGCCGGTAATGTCAAGCTTCGGAAAACGACTGCCACTCGGGCGAGTCACCTCGGCCATGTCAGCCCACCAATATAGGACATTTCGACGCGCGGCGCGTCCGGGTCGGTGGCGGGCAACGCGCCGCTGCGGATGAGCGCGTGCAAGTCGTGGCCCGACGTGGCGAACAGGCACAAATACAACTTGCCTTCGGTAGAAAGGCGGGCGCGCATGTAGGAATTGCAGAACACGCGCGTCACGCTTGAAATGACACCGATCTCGCCGCTGCCGTTCTGATAACCCCCCAGCGCTGCGGGGTCTCGATGTCGTTCGTGCCGCGCTTGACGACCATGTTGACTTTCAGTGGCGTCAGGCCGGTGGCGTGCGCGGCCTCGATGCCCCTTCGAGCATCGGCATAGGGGACGACCATAAGGCCGTACCCCTGCCACACCACCCGGCATGCGGGTCCGCACCGGGCGGTTCGAGAAGTTGAGGTTATGAGTCGAGGCAAACCCAACTGGTCAAAGTAGGCGATGGGCAACACGCTGTTGAGTAGCTTGCCACTATTGCGCCACCAGCGGCGGCTGTTTGCCGGCACGGGGGGGGGGGTTGGG
>LGTG01000211.1 GCA_001190015.1 Candidatus Burkholderia crenata | reverse complement strand
CCCACAGTAGCGCAATCTGTTCTGAGAATGATAGGTATCGGCCCGAGCGAGGCACCAACTCAATCGGCGGCATGCCGCCGGCTTCGCGAAACCATCGCGGACCCAACGATTGTGACACGCCGCAGGCCAGCGCCGCAGCGTCACTTTCCATTCCCTCGGCAATAAATTTCCAGAACGCTTGCTTCGTCTCAAACTGATTGACACCTGGCCTGCCCGGCGATGGCATCATCGGCCTCCCGGTTTGTTGCGAGCCCCAGCCCCGCGGTCGCCCCATTTAACACCTCCAAATTTCGAGATGTTGCAACGACCGGTTGAATTCGCCGGCGACGCCAGATACGTTGGTGCATCGAACGGAGCGGGAGCGGCTTTCGGCGGCGCGACGCGTCGGATGCCATCGAAACGCTTGGCCCAATACGGATTGGTGAGGTAATCGAGCCGCACGGTGCCGCCTGTCGACGGCGCGTTCACGAAGCGCAGCTTACCCACGTAGATGCCGACATGCGAATGCGGCCGGCGCGTCGTGTTGAAGAAAATCAGGTCGCCGGGGGCAACTTCGTCGGGTTCAATCGCTTCGCCGCGTACGCTCATGTCCGCGGTCGTGCGGGGCAGATTCACCGATGCCGCTCGATCCACCACGTAGCGCACAAGCCCACTGCAATCGAAACCCGCTTCTGGCGTATTGCCTCCCCATCGATACGGCACGCCCACGAGCGACATTGCCTGGATGGAAATTTCCTCGTGCCCAACGCTGTGGTCCACGAAATTCGGGAAGCCGGAGAGGGTGGCGAAGGTGCGATTAGACGCGGTAGCGTTCGATGCGGCCGGTGCACGCGACACCCGCGTCGGCGCACTGGAGCACGCGGCAACGAGAAGGGTGAGCAGCAGCAGTGACCAGAGTCGACGCATTCGGCAGGGCGAGCGTGAGCGCTCACCGTAATGGTGGTCCCGCGATACTAGCCTGTCAGACAAGGCTCGGGCAAGTTTTCTTGATAAGTCACTTGAGGTTTACACTGTAGCTTCGGAGAAACGTGTTTTTGGGTCCAAAACACGCTAAAAAGATCGGCATAGGGGACGACCATAAGGCCATACCCCTGCCACACCACCCGGCATGCGGGTCCGTACCGGGCGGTTCGAAAAGTTGAGGTTATGAGTCGAGGCAAACCCAACTGGTCAAAGTAGGCGATGGGCAATACGCTGTTGAGTGGCTTGCCGCTATTGCGCCACCAGCGGCGACTGTTTGCCGCCACCTGTCGCGCGATCTCAGCAGGCGCTCCCAACACGCGCAGTTCCCGGGTGGGGG
>LGTG01000210.1 GCA_001190015.1 Candidatus Burkholderia crenata | reverse complement strand
GGCAGGGGTACGGCCTTATGGTCGTCCCCTATGCCGATGTGCGCCCATGCTTGGGCGCACACGCAAAAAAGCAGCGCGCGTTGCCGCACCACCGCTTCGAATGACACACGTCCTAATCCCGCGAAGGATGTTGTGCGTAGATGTGCAACTCTTCGGTCACCGAACATTCTGCCTGAATGACTCCGCCGTTAGCAGAAACGGCCTCGTCTTCCATAGTCATGCCCTGAATCACGCGTGGATACCGGTTGGCATGATGCGCCATACGTTCCGCGCGCTCAACACGCACGACTGCGCGCCTCAGAAAGCGAGAAAGTTCCGTGAGCGCAAGCTGATATACATCCCGCTTGAACTCGATCACCGCGTCGAGCGGGACCCAATATTCGTTCCACCGCCAGGCATCGAATTCCGGATGATCAGTCGCACGCAAACAAATGTCACAGTCGCGGCCTACCATGCGCAACAAAAACCAGATCTGTTTCTGTCCGCGATACTGTCCGCGTACCTCGCGCTTGATGAACTTGTCCGGCACCTCATAACGCAGCCAGTCGCGGGTTCGACCCACGACCTTCACGTGCTCCGGAAGCAAGCCGGTTTCTTCGTGTAACTCCCGATACATCGCTCGCACGGGGGTCTCACCATACTTGATGCCCCCTTGCGGAAACTGCCAGGAATGTTCACGTAGCCGCTTGCCCCAAAACACTTCGTTGTGCGCGTTCAAAAGGATGATGCCGACGTTAGGGCGAAAGCCTTCACGATCCAGCATACAACCACCTTCGAATCCTTTAAAATTGTTTTGATTATAAACAGATAACGGGCCTGGCGCACCGGCACGAACCCGAATCGGGGTTCGTTTCGCTTGGGTGCCGGGGCGGACGGCGAACGCCTTACCGCATCGCTGTCCCGTTGTTCACTCGTTCCGCACGTTCTGCAATTCCACAGGTTTAGGTCGAAAACCCATTCAATCGACGCGCTCCCGCATTGGAAAATTTTTGAATGAAAGCATCCCGTTTCTTTATTGGCACCCTGAAGGAAGCTCCCACCGACGCGGAAATCGTCAGCCACCAACTCATGATGCGTGCGGGCATGATTCGCCGCGTGGCGGGCGGTATCTATAGTTATCTGCCTATCGGCCTGCGCTCCATCCGCAAGGTGGAGGCAATTGTGCGTGAAGAAATGAACCGGGCCGGCGCGCTCGAATTGTTGATGCCCGCCGTGCAGCCGGCCGAACTCTGGCAGGAATCTGCGCGCTGGGAACAGTACGGCCCCGAACTGCTGCGCATCAGGGATCGTCATGACCGTGATTTCGTGGTTGGACCGACGCACGAAGAAGTGGTGACAGGCATCGCGCGGCGCGAAATCAAGAGTTATCGGCAGTTACCGGTCAATTTCTACCAGATCCAGACCAAGTTCCGCGATGAAATCCGCCCGCGTTTCGGCGTGATGCGCGGGCGCGAGTTCATCATGAAGGACGCGTATTCCTTCGACCGCGATCAGGCGGGCCTCACCGAGTCGTACAAGAAAATGTTCGATGCCTACGTGCGTGCGTTCACCCGCATCGGCCTGGAATTCCGTGCGGTCGCGGCGGATAACGGCTCGATCGGCGGCAGCGGCTCGCATGAATTTCACTTAATTGCCGACATCGGCGAAGATGCAATCGCGTACTGCCCGACCTCGGATTACGCGGCGAACGTGGAAGCCGCAGACGCGCTGCCGCTGAACGCCACGCGTCCGGCGCCTGCGGAGGAGATGAAGAAGACGGCCACGCCGGGTAAGGCAAAATGCGAGGCGGTCGCTGAACTGCTGAACATTCCGCTGCAACGGACGATCAAATCGATCATCCTCGCGACGGAAAACGAAGGCGCCGAGCCGACCATCTGGCTATTGATGCTGCGCGGCGACCATTCGCTGAACGACATCAAGGCGAACAAGCAACCGGGTCTGGCGGGTTATCGCTTTGCTACCGAAGCTGAAATTATAGATACCTTCGGCACGCCGCCCGGCTATCTCGGCCCGATCAACACGAAGAAGCCGATCAAGGTGATCGCGGACCGCACGGTTGCGAACATGAGCGACTTCGTGGTCGGCGCGAACGAGGTGGACTATCACATCACCGGCGTGAACTGGGACCGCGACCTGCCGGAACCGGTCGTGGCGGACATCCGTAACGTGCTGGCGGGCGACCCGTCGCCGGACGGCAAGGGCACGCTGGAAATTTGCCACGGCATTGAAGTGGGCCACGTGTTCAAACTTGGCACCAAGTATTCGGATGCCATGGGCGCGTCGTTCCTCGATGAAAACGGCAAGCCTGCACCCATGCAGATGGGCTGCTACGGGATCGGTATCACGCGGATCCTGGGCGCGGCGATTGAACAGAATTTCGACGCCAAGGGCATCATCTGGCCGGAATCGATTGCACCGTTCGAAGTCGTGTTGTGCCCGATGGGTTATGACCGCAGCGATGTGGTTCGCGAACAAGCCGACAAGCTCTACGCGGCGCTGCGGGCAGCGGGTATTGACGTGGTCCTGGACGATCGTGGCGAGCGCCCGGGCGTGATGTTCGCGGATTGGGAACTGATCGGCGTGCCGCATCGGCTGGTGATCGGTGACCGTGGGCTGAAGGAAGGCAAGCTCGAGTACCAGGCGCGACGCGACGCCGAAGCCTCGTTGCTGCCGCTGGACGACGCGGCGAACTTGGTGATCGAGAAGGTGCGCGCCGCATTGGCCCGTGGAGTGGGCCAGTAACGTGCAGTACAACTTCCTCTCGGCGACTGTGCTGCTTATTCTGATCACCGATCCGCTTAGCAATATCCCGATCTTCATCAACGCGTTGCGTGGTGTGGCGAAGGAACGCCAACGGGTCGTGATCTTGCGCGAAGTAGCCATCGCCTTCGGGATTTTGCTGTTGTTCATGCTGGTCGGTGACCGCTTTCTTCACGCGATGAGCCTGACGGATTTGTCGTTGCGGCTGGGTGGCGGGATCGTGCTGTTCCTGATCGCGCTGCGGATGATCTTTCCGCATCCAGACGGCCCTATGGGCGGCGATTCAAGTGGTGGCGAACCACTGATCGTGCCGCTGGCCATTCCCGCGCTGGCCGGTCCGTCGGCGCTGGCGACGGTGATGCTACTGACATCGCAGGCACCGGGGCAGATGTGGGAATGGGTCGGCGCGCTGACGGTCATCATGATGGTCGGCGCGGTCGTGCTGGTGCTGGCGGAGAAGATCCAGCATTGGCTGGGCGAGCGGGCCGTTACGGCGTTCGAGCGATTGATGGGCTTGGTGCTGGTTGCGATATCGGTGGAGATGATCCTCACCGGAATACGGACCTTCGTCCATCAGTTGGCCGTGAACGGCTGATACTTCGCACCTCACTGAAGTACAGCCGGGGTTTAGCACTCGCCGTAGACGTCGAATTGGCTGAAACGCCCGCTGGGGCTCTTGAGGCTGAACGTCCGAGGCAACAAAGCGTATCGGCATAGGGGACGACCATAAGGCCGTACCCCTGCTATACCACCCGGCATGCGGGTCCGCACCGGGCGGTTCGAGAAGTTGAGGTTATGAGTCGAGGCAAACCCAACTGGTCAAAGTAGGCGATGGGCAACACGCTGTTGAGTAGCTTGCCGCTATTGCGCCACCAGCGGCGACTGTTTGCCGCCACCTGTCGCGCGATCTCAGCAGACGCTCCCAACACCGCGCAGTTCCCGGGTGGGGG
>LGTG01000209.1 GCA_001190015.1 Candidatus Burkholderia crenata | reverse complement strand
TTTCGAGATGTTGCAACGACCGGTTGAATTCGCCCATACTTTCCGTATTACATGCCCATGGCTTCGAAGATCACATGGATGCAGCGCTTCGAGACGCCCAGCGCGTTGGCGTATGATTCCACATCCAGCTCCGAATCACGCAGGTTCGCGGCAATGTTGTAAGCCGTCAGTTGCGACCATCGCAGAGGATTGAAACAGCGCGAGCGCAGCGTATTCTCGCCGCACCCCGCGTGCATACGATCCCCCGCCTCGAGATACGCAGTCTATATCAACGCCACCAGCGACTCTTCCGCAACCGCCACCGTTGCGGGACTCATGTGCGCGAAGGCAGACAGGACGGAATCGATGACAGGTGAATCGTGCCGACAATACCTGAGGCGGCATCCGCACGGTAGTAAACGACGCATGGCGCGAAGCCGAATACCCGAGAAAACGCGTGATCGGCAAACGCAGCATCACGAGACTGGCCGGCTCGTCGATTCGTGCAACCGACGACGCACGTGTACGGCGAAACGTGATGTCGCCCTTGCTGAAAGGCAGCACGCGACTCTGCTGTGTCACCGTGCCCTTGCCATCCAGCGCGACCAGTACGATGACGTCGTCACCCGTCAGTTCCCGAAGGTGAGCACTCTCGTGGCGAACCTCCTGATGTCCGAGCCGCACGGTCGCCAGCACCCCCCGCCCGTCAGACAGCATGCGCGCAGCGCCCCCGCCGATGCGTGTACCGATGCGGCCGCCGTCCGTTGAATGTCGCCGGGCGTCACAATGTCGTCCAGCAAGCGCTTCAATTCGCCCGCACCCCGCGCGGGCATCTCTCGCAGCGCGGGAGCGTATGGCAGGTCGAAACGGGCGATATCACGCATGGCAGCCCCTCACGTCATTGGGAAGACCGCAGGCCGCCAGTCCTTTGGAGCATGGCGATGCAGTCACGGGCCTGAGCTCAGAACAGCACTTCGGGCTCGCGCTTGATCACGCGCCGGCCGAACAACGCAAAGCTTGCTTTGACAATACTCGGTAGTAGCAGGAAGTCATGCGATTCGCGCGCCCGCGCAGGGTCAATGCGCATAACCTCTCCTACCGACTGCGCGAGAATCTGGCTGCGTGCCGCCCGCTCGATCAGCATGGACAGATACGCGAACTCTTCCAGCGACCGGGTCGCCGCCAAAAAACCGTGATTCGCCAGCAAGATCGTTCGGTTCGTTTGGATCCCAGCGCCGCTGAAATGATTTCGCCTTCGCTATCGCCGATCGGCAAGCCCGGCCATTCGCGCAGGAACGCGCAGTCGTCGAAGATGGCGTGGCGTCCATATGCGCGACTTCGAGCGGCGTGCCCGCCATCGACAACGCGTTGATATAAGGCGGATGCGTATGCACGATGCAATTCACGTCGGGTCGCTGCCGATAGATCCAGAGATGAAAACGAATCGCCGGATTCGCCATGCCCTTTCCCTCGATTACCTGCATCTCATCGTCAATACGAATCATGTTACTGCGCGTGATTTCGTCGAAGCCGATAGCCATGGCGGTCATCAGGAACGACCCGTCCTGTTGCCGCACGGTGATCTGACCCGCCAGCGTTTCGGAATGCCCTTCATGGGCGAGCATGCGGCACGCGAGCGTGATCTTCTGCCGGCTGTCCCGTGCGCCTTGTTCCAGTTTTTCGTCCATCTGCGCCGTAATTTTCTGGCTCAGGTCGTGGTGGCTGTCTTCACTCATCAAACTCTCCATCGAAAAATTCTTGATCGGAAATCATGCGCGTTCACGTCTGATTCGCCTGCGAAACCGCCGCAGCCGCGGTGGTGGTGTCGGTGCTTGCCGGCATAGCCGCCGGCGACGCTGAAGCGCGCGGAGCAAACGCAACAAAACATGCGGCAATCAACGTACTGATCGTGATGTAGAGCGCGACACCCGAGGGATCTCCCGCGCGATGCGCGAGCAGCGACGAACAGATGACCGGATTGATCCCGCCGCCGACCACTGCGCCAATAGCGCCAATGGAAACACCCGAGAACCTCACCCGGACGTCGAACATGTCGGCGAAGAAACCGCCTTGCGGTCCCTTGCGGTCCATACCATACATCAGCGGATGCACGACGCCTAGCGCAACCACGATCGCGAGCGTGATAAGCACAGGATCACGCGTGTTCAGCAGGCTGAAGTACGGCCACACATATACCGCGCAGACCATTAATCCAGACAGGTAGAGAGGCTTGCGTCCAATACGATCCGAGAGCGCCGCGAACAACGGCACCGTGAATACCACCATGGCGGCGCCAGCCATGATCGCGCCCAGAACCACCGGCCTTGGCAACTTGAGTTGCACCGTCACGTAAGCAACCGAGAACAACAGTACAAATACTGACCACGTGATCTCGCCTAGCCTTGTCATGAGGACGATCACGACCTCGCGACGCTTATCGCGCAACAGGTCACGCAACGGAAACCACGCGACCGAGTCAGTCGCCTGCAACTGCTTGAACTCCCGTGTCTCGGGCAATCGGGCGCGTCCCACCAGACCGATCATCACCAGCACCGCGCTGAAGAGGAACGGCACGCGCCATCCCCACGACAAGAATTCATGCTCGGGTAATAACGATGTCAACAAAAGCGCACCGGTAGAGAGCAGCGCACCGCCATAGCTCCCTGAATTACTCCTGCTGCCATAAAGACCACGCCTGTTTGCCGGCGCACTTTCGACCCCGAGCACGATTGCCCCGCTCTGTTCACCGCCAATAGCGAACCTTTGCAATGCGCGCAGCGTGGTCAGGAAAACCGGCGCCCAGATACCAATGGCCGCATACGTCGGCAGGCAACCGACTAGCGTGGAGGCTACGCCTCACAACTAGGAGGGTCGTCAGCAGCCGCGTCTTGCGTCCTATACGGTCGCCAAAGTGCCCGGCCGCGTAGGTACCTAGCGCGGCAATGGTGCCCGCTAGCGGATCGAGATTCGGAAAAAATATCTTGTTGAACACCAGTGCCGAAGCCGTGCCATAGAGCAGGAAATCGTACTGTTCTATTGGCTGTGCCGAGAAAAGCCGAAGACATAAGGCCAACGGGCGCGAGGAGTGGCGGACATGGGATGCTCTCGGCTGATCTTGTTTGGATGCGGCCACTATCAATTTTGTCCAGTGAGCGGACTTGTCCGTAGGTGAACCGATGTCTTGACCCCAAGTGAAGTGGATATCCCTCTCCTGCAACCTGTTTAATACAAAATTAATTCAATTAACTTTCATTTTTGTAAGATATCAAACTTAATCGAAAGCTATTCGATTGACGCGACGCACAGCATACGTGAAACAATACCGGGGTTAATACCAGTTTGGGTGATCGTTGCGAGCATCCAATTAAATAGTGGCGTACACTCCAACCTGCCGACACCAGCCGAGCGCCTTATTCGGCGGGGCGCAGAGAAGGCCTCGGTCACGTCGTTATGATTAATCAATTACGCGAATGAGGAGATTACGGTAATGAGCTGGACGCGAGAACAAAGAAACGTGACGATTGCGGCCTATTTAGGCTGGACACTCGATGCCTTCGATTTCTTTCTAATGGTTTTTGTATTGAAAGACATCGCCGCGGAATTCAATATGAAGATTCCGGCGGTTGCATTAGGGATTACCCTGACGCTCGCGATGCGCCCTATTGGAGCGCTGATCTTCGGCCGTCTCGCCGACAAGTACGGCCGGCGTCCGACGCTGATGGTCAATATCGCCATCTATTCGTTGCTGGAAATGCTGTCGGGTTTCTCGCCGAACCTCTTTACGTTGCTCGTGTTGCGTTCGCTGTTCGGTATTGCGATGGGCGGTGAATGGGGCGTAGGTTCGGCCCTTACGATGGAAACCGTGCCGACCAAGGCACGCGGTTTTGTATCGGGTCTCTTGCAAGCGGGTTATCCGAGCGGGTATCTGCTGGCTTCCATCGTATTCGGCGTCGCGTATCAATATGTTGGCTGGCGCGGTATGTTTTTTATCGGCGTGGCTCCCGCGCTGCTGGTTTTATATGTGCGTACGCACGTCCCTGAGTCGCCGGCATGGAAAGCCATGGAGAAGCGGCCACGGCCCGGGTTGCTGGCGACACTGAAGAAAAACTGGCAGCTCTCTATCTATGCCATTGTCTTGATGACCGCGTTTAACTTTTTCTCGCACGGGACCCAGGATCTTTATCCGACCTTCCTGCGCGAACAGCATCACTTCGATCCACACACGGTTGCGCTCATTACCATTGTTCTAAATATCGGGGCAATCTGCGGCGGGCTGTTCTTCGGGTCAATGTCGGAGAAAATCGGGCGCCGGTGGGCAATTTTTATTGCCGCTTTAATCGCGTTGCCGGTATTACCGTTCTGGGCGTTCTCGAGTGGCCCGGTAGCCTTGGCCGCCGGAGCGTTTCTGATGCAGATCTCTGTTCAAGGGGCCTGGGGGGGGATTCCGGTACACTTGAACGAGATTTCGCCCGATGAGATTCGCGCCACGTTTCCCGGGCTCATTTCGCAGTTGGGCAATCTGCTGGCTTCGGTTAATACCACCATGCAAGCGTCTATCGCTATCAAGAATGGCAACAACTATGGGCTCGCCATGGCGCTGGTCGGTGGCACGGTCGCCGTGGTGATCGCGGCGCTTATTTTCTTTAGCCGCGAGCGGCGCGGTATTGACATGACCGAGTCTGCCCAGCACGTCGGGGCTACGGGTTCGGTTTAAATTCAGTTAAGCATTTTTATTCGATGGGGACGCGCGTGAGTGTCTGAATTTTTGTGTGCGAGATCGGCATAGGGGACGACCATAAGGCCGTACCCCTGCCGCACCACCCGGCATGCGGGTCCGCACCGGGCGGTTCGAAGGTTATGAGTCGAGGCAAACCCAACTGGTCAAAGTAGGCGATGGGCAACACGCTGTTGAGTAGCTTGCCGCTATTGCGCCACCAGCGGCGACTGTTTGCCGCCACCTGTCGCGCGATCTCAGCAAACGCTCCCAACACGCGCAGTTCCCGGTAGATGGTCGTACCACGGCGCCAATGCTTGAGCTGAATGGCCCGCAACCGGTGACGCAGCCATTCGTCCAGTGCTAACCAGACGCCAGATGGCGGCGTCG
>LGTG01000016.1 GCA_001190015.1 Candidatus Burkholderia crenata | reverse complement strand
GGTGCAATCGAGGCACGGCCGGTGTCGGCATAGATGACGCCAAACAGCCCGTTGAGCCGTTTCAACGCTTCGTTGACCAGCAGTCGAATTGGTCTCAGCGGGTGATCCGCCGGGACGAAATCCTCCAGCTTGACCGTAGTAAACAGAGGTTCTTGCATCTCATCCAATCCGCGCATCGCATCCATCGCCAAAGATTATGAACACGATATCCATAAGGCTTGTCCCTCAAACCCCGCTTACACGGGACCCAAATTCAACAGCCTGTTAAGCGGCTTGACCAGTTCTTTCATGTTTCCTGAATTCCTGAATTGCGCCCGCCCGGGCGTCGACATGATGCGGTCGACAGGCGATTACGAGCAAAAAATGGCGCGCGGCGCCCACAGGGCGCAGCCACTCGCCGGGCTGTAGGTGTTGAAGAACGTCGAGGTAACACGTGCGCCGCCCATGCCGCGCTGCTCATGTATTACCCATGCAACCATGCGCGGTACAACGCCTGGAAACAAGCAACCGTCGTCGCTGCTGTTTAAACTTTAGACGAATGCAGGGCCGCGACCGGTTGCGGAGCCCACACTGCCGGGGCGATGACATTCAGCCAGGGCGTTGCGCTGAAATGTTTGGTGGATCGCTGTTGCCGTGGCGAACACGCTGCGCCAGAAGCGCGCTATCGCTATGTAATATTAGGCAGCAAATCAGAAAAAAGTTCCGCTATCGCCGAAAGCCCCGCCTCTTGATGCTGCAATGCTGACGTGCCCGTCAACGGTAACCGTGGTTTCCGTTGAGCCGTTTTCCGCCATCCAACCGCATTCCAGCGGTACCCATCAAACCATCAGCCTTGCGGAACCGCCAGTAAAGGCAAATGTCCCCCGCGAGCATCACGCAGATGACCGCCGGATAGCCATAGACCCAGTCGAGTTCCGGGATGCGGTGGGAGTTCATGCCGTGGATCCCAGCGATCATGGTAGGCACGGCGAATAGCGCTGCAAACGAGCCCAGCCGCTTGGTCACCTCGCTTTCCGCCAGCGAAATCAGGCCCAGGTTGACCTGGATGGCGGTCACGATCATTTCACGGCGTCCCTCGATCGTTTTCACGATACGCAGCAGGTGGTTAGTCCTGCATGCCGGTACAAGTGCTCGGCGCGCGGCCGTCGTACAGCTTGCTGACTGCTTCCAGCAGCGGCGCGGTGTGATGCTGCAGCAGCACGAGCCGGCGCTTCAGGGAATACAGGTCTTCAATGATCATCCGCGACGCCACCGATCCGTTGCGCATGAAAATGCGTTCCTCGAGCTCGTCGAGTTCCGCGCCCAGCGTCTCCAGAATGGGGAGATAACGGTCCACCACGTTGTCGATCAGCGCTTACATCACGAATGCCAGACCGTTTTCCAGCAAATGCGGCTCGCGCTCGCAGCGCAAACGCACGTCCTGGAACCCCTGGTTCGTCCGGTTGCGTACGGACAGCACATAGTTTCTGCCCACGAACACGTTGATCTCGCCGATCACCAGTTCGTTGTCGGTATCGAGTTCCACGGTGTGGAGCACGCAAAACAGCGAGTCCGCGTACTCGTCGATCTTCGGACGCTGGTGTCCCTTCTGCGCGTCCTCCACGGCGAGTTGGTGCAGCCCGAACTGATGCGACATATGCGCGAGTTCGCCGGGGCCGGGGTCTTTCAGCGCGACCCAGATGAAGCAGTCGGGAACATCCCGGTACGCGGAAATGTCGTCGATGGCGAGCTTGCGGCCTTTCTGGTAAGCCGCACAATTGACCAGCATGGATTCTTGCCCCTTTCGCACGATGATGGAGCTGGCGCATGCCGCCTTTCGCGAACGCTTTTCGCTAGGCTAGGCAGCGCATCAGGGAGGCATGGCCGGAATTGCTGTGAATGTTAGCGGATTTGTCAGATGCCTATTGCGCGTAGCCGTCTTGCGTCGTCCTGCCATGCAGCCGCTGCGCAGGTCATGTCTCGCTGTGCGAGTAGTCCGAGGTCAGATCGGAACTGAGGCGCGCTTGTGCCGTCTGTGCCGCCTGCTGCACCAGGGTGTTGTCGCGTTTGGTGAGTTTCCCTTCCACGGACGCACCCACGTCCATGCGCAATTGCTGGTAATAGATGTTGCCGTTCACATGCGCATTCGATTGCAGTTCGACAAAATGTTCCACCGTGACGTCGCCGGTGATGGTTCCGTTGATCACAATGTCATAGGCGTTGACGTTGCCGGTGATCGAGCCCTGGTCGCTCACGACCAGCAGCGTCTGTTCGCTCGGGCGGCCGGTCACGTTACCCTTCACGTGGCCGTCCATGCGCAGGCCCCGTCGCTGAACTCGAGGTTGCCGGCTATCTGAACATCGTGTGCGATCAGCGTTGCCAGCTTGGCTTGACTGACGCTGGGAGATTTTTTCTTGAACATGGGAAGACCCCTTCTGGTATAAATTGCAAAGTAGGTGCCGGTAATGGAACCAGCGCAGGCGGGTTTCGGGAACGGTCAGTTGGACATGGTTATTTAGATTTATCGTGTTGACGCTTGAGGAAGGTTAGGTCGGTCCGCATCCTGTGGATCTTCGCCAGGCTTTCGGATGCTTGTTGTTCCATGACGAGCCGTGTCGCCACCTCGTGGTCGAGCGCAATGCGGGCCTTGGAAAGTTGCTCCCGAATCTCGCGTTCAGACATGGGCGGTGCGCACAGCGCGTCTGCCTTCTTGCTGTTGTCGCGCGACGTGACGAGCGCGAAACCGACCGCAGCCAATCGGCATAGGGGACGACCATAAGGCCGTACTCCTGCCATACCACCCGGCATGCGGGTCCGCACCGGGCGGTTCGAGAAGTTAAGGTTATGAGTCGAGGCAAACCCAACTGGTCAAAGTAGGCGATGGGCAACACGCTGTTGAGTAGCTTGCCGCTATTGCGCGCCACCAGCGGCGACTGTTTGCCGCCACCTGTCGCGCGATCTCAGCAGACGCTCCCAACACGCGCACGGGTCCCGGGTGGGGG
>LGTG01000208.1 GCA_001190015.1 Candidatus Burkholderia crenata | reverse complement strand
GCAGCAAATTGCATGTGCAAACCTCTTGAACACTGCTTTGGTCGTCATGACGGGGCACTTTTCAACAGCCTGTTAAGCACATACGCCACAATTCGTTCGTCCGCATTCAATCATGTGGCGACATCGCGAACCAGGTCTTCAACGAATTTCGGGTTCTCGTAAGCGCGCTCGGTCACGAACTTCTCGTCGGGCCGCTTCAGCAAACCCCACAACTCGTACGACGCCTCTTCCTCCGCAATCCGGATCAAGTCCTCGATCGCAAGATCACCCTCGAATTCCGCCGCGATAGTCACATGCGAGCGCTGGTTGTGCGCGCCGTACTGCGAAATCTGCTTTAAGCACGGGCACAGGTTCGTCACCGGCACGAGCACTTTCAGCGAGATTTGCGTCTTGCCGCCGCGCATCTTGCCGGTCAGCGTGACTTCGTAATCCATCAATCAGGCTTTGCACGCCCGACACGGGTGCCGTCTTCATGACGAAGTACGGAAACGACACCTCGATACGCCCTGAATGCGCCTCGAGCTTCGCCAGCATCGCCGTGAGCATGGTCCGGAATGCGGCCTCGTCGAGCGGCGCGCGATGTTCGTCGAGTAAGCGACGAAGTGCGACATGCGCGTGCCTTTTTGATCGGCAGGAAGATGAACGTCCAGATTCCAGACGCCAACGCCCGGCTGCAATTCGCCGCTCGAAGTCCGGATGGTCAGCGGATATCAAACTGCTTTTACGCCCACGCGCTGGATTCGGATCTGCCGGACGTAGATCGAACTCTGGACATCGGGCATCGCAAAGGCGGGATTCATCTGATTCATTCTTTTTCCTTGTCCGTGGCGTGAATTTCATCGCGCGAACCTTGACGCGCACGGATAAAACCAGGCGGGCGTCTCCGACGCCCGTCTTCACCTCGGCGTTTGCCGATCAGGCGACGCGTTTCGTTAGCTTGCCCGCATCGGTTTCGACGTTATTGAGAAAGCGCTCGCGAATGGACTTGGCGATACCCGCGCCATCCAGCCCGCACGATGCCAGCAGCTTGACCGGATCGCCGTGATCGATGAATACGTCGGGCAAACCCAGTTGCAGCACGGGCTTAACGACCGCGCTCGCCAAAAGGCTTTCCACGCACGCCGAGCCCGCACCGCCCATGGCCGCGCCTTCTTCCACAGTCACGAGCGCGTCGTGGGTGGCGGCGAGTTCACGCAGCAATCCCGCATCGACCGGCTTCACGAAGCGCATGTTCGCGACGGTCGCGTCCAGTTCCTCGGCCGCAGCCAACGAGGGGGCGACCATGGTACCAAACGCAAGGATCGCGATGCGCTTGCCAGAACCCACTTTCTGCGTGAACTCACGGCGGATTTCGCCCTTGCCAAGCGGAATAGCGGTCATCTTCCTGACGGTCTTCACGCCCGTGCCCGCGCCACGCGGGTAACGGACAGCGGACGGACCGGGCTGCTGCAAGCCCGTGTACAGCATCTGACGGCATTCGTCTTCGTCTGAAGCCGCCATCACGGTCATGTTCGGGATGCAGCGCATGAACGCGAGATCGTAATTGCCGGCGTGCGTCGCGCCGTCCGCGCCCACCAGACCGGCGCGATCGATAGCGAATACCACCGGCAGGTTCTGCAACGCGACGTCATGAATCAACTGGTCGTAGGCGCGCTGCAAGAACGTGGAATAAATCGCGACCACCGGGCGCATGCCGTCGGCAGCGAGACCGCCCGCGAACGTCACGGCGTGTTGTTCAGCAATACCCACATCGAAATAACGATCCGGGAAACGCTTTTCGAACTCCACCATGCCCGAGCCTTCGCGCATGGCCGGCGTGATGCCAACCACCCGTAAATCCTGCTCAGCGGCGTCGCACAGCCATTCGCCGAATACCTGCGTATAGGTTTTCTTCGATGGCGCCATCGACGGCTTGATGCCTTCCGCCGGATTGAACTTGCCGGGACCGTGATAGAGGACCGGATCGGCTTCGGCGAGCTTGTAACCCTGCCCCTTCTTCGTCACGACGTGCAGGAATTGCGGACCGCGCAATTCCTTGATGTTTTGCAGCGTCGGAATCAGCGATTCCAGATCATGCCCATCGATCGGACCAATATAGTTAAAACCGAATTCCTCGAACAACGTGGCCGGCACGACCATGCCCTTCGCGTGTTCCTCGAGCTTGCGAGCGAGGTCCAGCATGGGCGGTGCGACACGCAGCACGCGTTCCACACCGGCACGCGCCGCGGCGTAGAAACGCCCCGACATCAGGCGCGCCAGATGGCGATTCAGCGCACCGACCGGCGGGGAGATCGACATATCGTTATCGTTCAGGATCACGAGCAGCGGCACGTCGTTGGCCACGCCTGCATTATTCATGGCCTCGAACGCCATGCCCGCGGTCATTGCGCCGTCGCCGATCACAGCGATCGAATAACGGTTGTCGCCCTGCAGCTTGCTGGCGATCGCCATGCCGAGCGCTGCTGAAATGGACGTGCTGGAATGCGCGGTGCCGAAAGTGTCGTATTTCGATTCGCTGCGGCGCGGGAAGCCGGAAATGCCGCCCGCCTGGCGCAGTGTCTTCATCTGATCGCGACGGCCGGTCAGGATCTTGTGCGGATAGGTCTGGTGACCGACGTCCCAGACAATGCGGTCGTGGGGAGTATCGAAGACGTAATGGAGCGCGATCGTCAGTTCGACCGTTCCGAGATTCGACGACAAATGCCCGCCCGTCTGCGACACGCTGTCGAGCACATAGGCACGCAGCTCTTCAGCCAGCGATTTTAGTTCGTGGCGGTCCAGGGCGCGCAAGGCGGCCGGATTGTCGATGGTTTTCAGCAAGTCGTACATCGTCGTCCCATTTAGGAAAACTGGCGCAAGCCGTTCGGTTGTTGCCCGGCGCTGCTTGAAGCAGCATGCGTGAGGTGCGACAGTTGCATCAGGCACGTCTGCCGGTTCCGCGTTTTATCGTATGGTTCAGTGCACCCGGTTTACAACCAGGTCAGCCAAGTCTTCTAGCCGACCGGCACGTGGGCCGAAAGGCGCGAGCGCAGCGTGCGCGTCGCGGCCCAGTTGTGCCGCCAGTTCGCGCGATACATCAAGTCCGATGATCGACACGTAGGTCGGCTTGTTATCCTTCGCGTCCTTGCCCGCCGTTTTGCCCAGCGTAGCCCAGTCGGCCGTGACATCGAGAATGTCGTCCACCACCTGGAACGCAAGTCCCACCGCGGCTGCATAGGCGTCCAGCGCGCTCATGGCGACTGCATCCGGCCCTTCGCCACAGAGTGTGCCCATTCGCACGGCCGCGCGCAGCAATGCGCCGGTTTTCTTGCGATGCATGGTTTCCAGTTCCGGGTGCGTCAGCTTGCGGCCCACGCTTTCCAGATCAATTGCCTGACCGCCGGCCATGCCGACCGAACCGCTTGCGAGCGCCAGTTCGCGCGTAAGCGACGCCTGCTGCGCCGCTCTCAGGCCGTTGTCCGCCGTCAGCGCAACGAAAGCTTGTGATTGCAAAGCATCTCCGACCAATAATGCCGTCGCTTCGTCATATTGCACGTGTACCGTTGGTTTTCCGCGACGCAAATCGTCATTGTCCATGGCCGGCATGTCGTCATGCACCAGCGAATACACATGAATCATCTCGAGCGCCGCGCTCGCCGCTTCCAGTTGCTGCGAACCGGCGCCCGTCAGCTCACCGGCTGCGTGGCACAACAACGGGCGAACCCGCTTCCCGCCGCCGAGCACCGCGTAGCGCATGGCTTCATGCAGTTTGGCGGGCGCGACGTCCGTTCCCGGCAAATAGTGCTCCAGCGCCGTTTCCACGCGGTCGAGACTCGCGCGCATCCATTGATCAAAAGTCATAGGTCATCCCGGTTATCTGCCGTTGTGCCGGCGCCCTGAGTGGCGCGCTGGACCTCGGCGGGCAGCGGTTTTAGTGTGTCGCCGTCGAGCACGCGAACCTGCTGTTCGACCTTCTCTAGTTGTTGCTGGCAAAAGCCGACGAGCGCCGCGCCGCGCCGATAAGCAACTAGCGATTCCTCGAGGCTCAGCGCGCCGCCCTCCATGCGCGCTACGAGCCCCTCCAGTTCGGCCAGCGCCGTTTCGTAACTCTCCGGGAGCGGCGCGTTTTCCGCGCTAGCCGAGCCTTCCTGCGTTGTGGTCTTCGCCATGAATCGTGGGTGTAATGTCGGATTTTGGGAAACCGGGAAACCTTTTGGTAAACCCTTTGGGAAACAAGTCGGACATCATTCTACGGCAAAAGCTGCTTTTCCGACCTCGGGCGTGCTCTCACCCATGCCTATGGCCTGTCTCAGGCTATTACTGCCTAGCTCTGAAAAGTCGGAAAAAGAGCGTCACCGTGCGGAACTCCTCACTGGGAATTGACCCAAATCAAGACCTTAAGTTGCCCCATTGAGGGGGTTTTCGGTATAATCGCGGGCTCCCTAAATCGAATTTTCGATGGTTGGGTTGTTCACTGCTTTCACGTCTTCACGGGAGTGGGAATGTCCAATCTGAGCAATGCATTGCAACTGAACGCAATTCACAGTCAGTTGCCAGTCACGGCTTACTTTGACGAAGCGCTTCTCAAGCGCGAAATCGACACGCTGTTCAAACACGGTCCCCGCTATATCGGCCATGAACTCATGGTGCCCGATGCGGGAAGTTATTTTGCTTTGCCCGGCGAGGGCGAAGGGCGTCTGCTCGTCCGTAACAAGCAGGACCAAATCGAGCTGCTCTCCAATGTCTGCCGCCACCGCCAGGCCATCATGCTCAAAGGGCGCGGCGCAGCGGAGAACATCGTGTGTCCGCTACACCGCTGGACCTACGACCTGGACGGCCAGTTGCTCGGCGCACCGCATTTCGCGGACAACCCGTGCCTGAACCTCGGCAAATCCCCGTTGCAAAACTGGCAGGGGCTGCTGTTCGAGTCCAGTGGCCGCGACGTTGCCGCCGATCTGGCCCGGCTGGGTCCGGCAAAACATTTCGACTTTTCGGGCTTCATGTTCGATCACGTCGAAGTGCACGAGTGCAATTACAACTGGAAGAGCTTCGTCGAGGTGTATCTCGAGGACTACCACGTTGCGCCGTTCCATCCGGGTCTGGGAAGCTTTGTTTCCTGCGATGACCTGACCTGGGAATTCGGCGACTGGTACAGCGTTCAGACGGTTGGCTTCCACAAGAACCTGGAAAAGCCGGGTAGTCCGACGTACCGCAAGTGGCACGACGAAGTGCTGCGCTTCCGCGACGGCAAACCGCCCGAGTTCGGTGCGATCTGGATGGTGTATTACCCAGGCATCATGATCGAGTGGTATCCGCATGTACTCGTGGTGTCGTGGCTGATTCCGCAGGGGCCGCAGAAGACCACGAATATCGTCGAGTTCTATTACCCCGATGAAATCGCGCTATTCGAGCGCGAGTTCATCGAGGCAGAACGGGCGGCGTATATGGAAACGGCGCGCGAGGACGACGAGATAGCCGAGCGCATGGACGCTGGAAGGTGCGCGCTGATGAACCGTGGCGAGTCGCAGGTCGGGCCGTATCAGAGCCCGATGGAGTCAGGGATGCAGCACTTCCATGAATTCTTGCGGCGGCAGTTGGGCGAAATTTGAGGGAGCGTTCCTCGGTCCCCAACGCAGGCCATGAATCGGGATAGGGGCAGGCCTCGCGGCCCGACCCATCCCACACCACCGTGCGCTCAGTTCCTGGAAGCGAAGACACCGACGAATCCATTCATCCAGTTTCCGAAGCACGCCGGGTGTTTCGCAGAAACCGAAGTAGCC
>LGTG01000207.1 GCA_001190015.1 Candidatus Burkholderia crenata | reverse complement strand
CTGCCATCTGGCGCGCCATGAATGGCATTTTACCAACTAATCCTGGTCAATCGATCCTGCTAGGGGATCGCGCACTGGTTCATCGCTGCCTTCCAGTCATGCGCTGCACGACTCCAGTCAGCCGTGATATTGCGCAAAGCCAGCCACAGCAGTTTGGTCGCGGCCTCGTCCGTCGGAAAGTGCCCTCGCGTCTTGACGATCTTGCGTCGCTGGGCATTCACGCTCTCAATGGCATTTGTGGTGTAAATGACCTTGCGCACCGCTGGCGGAAACGCAAAGAAGGGTATGACGCGGTCCCAGGCGCGACGCCAGGCAGCCACTACGGTGGGGAATCGCTTACCCCATTCCCCTGTTCGAATGTGTCCAGTTCGGCCTGAGCAGCCTCAGCGCTCGCCGCCGTATAGATCGGCCGGATGGCCGCCGCCAGTGCCCGTCGGTCTTTCCAGCTCGCGTAATCCAGCGAGTTGCGGTCAAGTGCACGATGCATGTCTGCAGGGTAGTGGCCGCGAACACTGCGCCCAGCGCTTCAGGCATGCCCTTCAGTCCGTCGGTGACCGCGATCAGGATGTCTTGCACGCCACGTACCTTCAGGTCGCTGAACACCTTCATCCAGAACTTCGCGCCCTCGGTGTTCTCGATCCACAGTCCCAGGATGTCCCGTGTGCCGTCTGGCAGGACGTCCAGCCCCTTGTTGCACCAGCCCTTCCTCACGGATCTTGACGCGCAGCGCGTCGAAGAACACCACCGGATACATCGGCTCAAAGGGGCGGCCCTGCCAAGTCGTCATCTCGTCCATCACCGCATCGGTCACGGAACTGATGAGACGACACTTCGGTGCCGTACTGCTCGGCCAGAAACCCCTGGATCTCG
>LGTG01000206.1 GCA_001190015.1 Candidatus Burkholderia crenata | reverse complement strand
TACGGCCCCCCCCCGCCCCCCCCCCCCCCCCCCCCCCAAAACCCCTCGGCAAACCCGCAATTCAGCAGCAAATTCATGTGCAAAAATGCATGTGCAAACCTCTTGAACACTGCTTCGGTCGTCATGACGGGGCGCTTTTCAACAGCCTGCTAAAGGCACCGACATTAGTCGATACTCCGAGCGAGAACTCGACGCAGTTGCGAACGCGCTTAATTGCAGACCACGCAAAGCCCTCGATTGGAAGACACCAGCCGAGGCGTTTGAAGAGTTAATATTCGCAACCTAAATGATGGTGTTGCAACGACTGCTTGAACCTAAGTAGAGCGCGCCCTTCGGATTGCCGGTCGTACCCGATGTATAGCAAAGAAACGATGCCGAGCGTTCGTCAAAAACCGGCCACGTGTAGTCGCCATCGTATTTCGCCAGCAGCGTTTCGTAGCTGAGCACGGGCGTGGCCATATCGGCGAGATGGGTGCTGATGCAACTCTCGTCGCCCAGCGCAATCCAGCCCTTCACGTTCGGGCACTGCGGCGCAATGATGTCGACGAGCGTGGCGAACGTCATGTCGAACGCGACGTATTCGTCGTCGGCGTAATTGACGATAAACGCAACCTGGCCGAGACAAAGCCGCGGATTGATCGTGTGGCAGACGGCGCCCATGCCGCTCACGCCGTAATAACACTCCAGATGACGATATCCATTCCACGCTAACGTGCCAACGCGTTCGCCCCGTTGCACCCCCGCACCTGCGACAGTTGTTTGGCGCGTTGTTTGCAATCGCGCCAGGTGTAGCGATGAATGTCGCCTTCAATACGGCGCGAGACAATTTCGGTATCGCCGAAATGGCGTGCAGCGTGGGATATCAACGATGAAGCGAGCAGTGGTACATCCATCATCTGGCCGAAAAGCGGCGACGTCATGGGCGAGTTCCTCACAAGTCCGGATGCACGGGTTTTGATGCCTGATCTTAATAACCTTGTTCGATCCTGATTTGCCGTCCCAGCCAATGCACAAGCCGCTCGGCGCGGGCTTGTGCAGCGGCGCGAGCGCGGATTTACAATATCGGTTAATCATGAGGTGCTCAATATGTCGTTTCCCCCAAGCAGCACCGTCGCGCAAGCCGAACTGGCAAGCCCTGCGCCCGTGGATTCGCTGCTGGCATCGATCGAAACCGATCGGCCCGATGCGTTCGTTTCACTCGGCTCCGCCTTTCTCACTCGCCTGCCCGCCGCCCAGTTACCGGAGCCTTACCTGGTAGGCATTTCCGCCGATACAGCCGCGCAACTGGGTTTCAACGCCGCCGATGCGCAAGATCCCGCGTTCGCCGAGCTCTTCGCGGGCAATCCCACGCGCGAATGGCCGGCGGAGAAGCTGCCGTATGCGTCGGTGTATTCGGGGCACCAGTTCGGCGTGTGGGCCGGCCAGCTCGGCGACGGCCGTGCGATCGGGCTGGGCGAGATTGAACACGAGGGGAAGCGTTTTGAGTTGCAGTTAAAAGGCGCGGGACGCACGCCGTATTCACGCATGGGCGACGGGTGCGCCGTACTACGGTCATCCATACGCGAATATTTGTGCTCCAAAGCCATGCACCATCTCGGCATTCCGACTACGCGGGCGTTGTGCGTCATCGGATCGGACCAGCCCGTGCGCCGCGAAACGATGGAAACGGCCGCCGTTGTGACGCGCGTCGCGCCGAGTTTCGTGCGCTTTGGCCACTTCGAGCACTTCTACTCGAATGACCGGCTCGACGAATTGAAGAAGCTCGCCGACCACGTGATCGACCGGTTCTACCCGCAATGCAGTGAAGCGGACGATCCTTATCTCGCGCTTCTCAATGAGGTCACCCTTCGCACCGCCGACCTGATGGCAGCCTGGCAGGCCGTCGGGTTTTGCCATGGCGTGATGAACACGGACAACATGTCGATTCTCGGGCTGACGATCGACTACGGCCCATTTGGGTTTATCGATGAATTCAATGCGAATCACATCTGCAATCACTCCGATTCGCAGGGCCGGTACGCTTATAAAATGCAGCCGCAGATTGGCTACTGGAATCTGTTTTGCCTGGCGCAAGCGCTAGTGCCGCTGTTCGATCCGCAATACGACAGTGACACTCGCAACGACAAGGTGATCGAAAACGCACAGCGAGTGCTGGAAGGATTCAAGGACCGTTTTGCGCCCGCGCTCGAGCGCCGCATGCGTGCAAAGCTTGGTTTGGCGGAGATTCGCGAAGGCGATGACAAACTCGCGAACCGCCTGTTCGAAGTGATGAACGCGAACCGCGCCGATTTCACGCTGACGTTCCGAAACTTGGCCAAAATGCGCAAGGCTGACGCTTCCGGCGACGCGCCGGTGCGTGATCTGTTCCTCGATCGCGCCGCGTTCGATGTCTGGGCGAACGACTACCGGCTTCGGTTGTTGGAAGAAACACAGGGCGACGAAGCGCGGGCAAGCGCGATGAACGCCGTGAATCCAAAATATGTCTTACGCAATCATCTAGCCGAAAACGCCATCCGGCTGGCAAAAGAGAAGGATTTTTCCGAAGTCGAACGGCTGGCACAGGTGCTGCGCCATCCCTTCGATGAACAACCCGAATTTGAAGCGTATGCCGGCCTGCCGCCCGACTGGGCGAGCGACCTGGAAGTCAGTTGCTCTTCCTGAAACAGCCCTCAAATAATTGAGCCCGAACGAGCCGCCTTATCTGGGCTCCATCAGGCTTCGCTAAAGATCTGGAGATAACACCATGAACCGAGACGATCTCACGAAAGACCACGTTGCCCCGCTGCAAAAGGATGACGCAGCGTATCGCCGCGAATTGACCGATATCCAGTACCAGGTGACGCGCCACGCCGCCACCGAACGGCCGTTCACCGGCGAGTACTGGGATCACACGGAGCGCGGTGTGTATGACTGCGTGTGCTGCGGCACGCCGCTGTTCGAGTCGGATACGAAATTCGATGTCGGTTGCGGCTGGCCGAGCTACTTCAAGCCTATCAACGGCGAAGTCATCAAGAAAAAGACGGATCGTACGCACGGCATGCTGCGCATCGAGGTGCAGTGCAAGAACTGCGGCGCGCATCTGGGTCACGTTTTCGAAGACGGTCCCGCGCCGACCGGTCTGCGCTACTGCATCAATTCGGCTGCGCTACAATTCGAACCCAAGTAAGCGCATCTGGCGACGCCGGCCAGTGGAAACCCATGCGCCAGTAAGTCGGCGTTGGCGCGGCGAGCTGCCTCGCCGCGCGCTTTCATACTGATTGATGCCCTCCTCGTCCCTACGACATGAAATTTCTGTTCGATCTATTTCCGATCTTCCCCTTCTTCGTCGCATTCAAGATCTGGGGCATCTACACCGCCACCGCTGTCGCCATTGTCGCCACGCTTGTGCAGATTGCCTGGGTTGCGTTCCGGCATCTCAAGGTCGATCCCATGCTGTGGGTGAGCCTGGGTGTCGTGGTCGTATTCGGTGGCGCTACGCTCGTGCTGCATAACGATACGTTCATCAAGTGGAAACCCACCGCGCTTTACTGGCTTTTTGCCGGCGCGCTGATCGTGTCGCAGGTCACTTTCGGTAAGAACCTCATTGAGGCGATGATGGGCAAGCAGATTGTGTTGCCGCATCGCGTGTGGGGCCAATTGAACCTTGCCTGGGCCGTGTTCTTCGCGATTCTCGGCGTGGTCAATCTGTTCGTGGCGTTCAACTACACCACCGATCAATGGGTCAACTTCAAGCTGTTCGGCGCGACCGGGGGTTTGCTTGTGTTTATCGTCGCGCAGAGTTTGTGGCTCGCGAAGTACATGAAAGAGGACGAAGGGAAATGAGCGATCCCGGTTTTATCGAGAACTTCGTCAACGCGTCGGCCGAGGGCAAGATTGCTTATCTCGAAGCGCGGCTCAATGCGGCGCTGGAGGCTTCATCGGTCCATATAGACGATGACAGCGCGGCGCATGCGGGTCATGCCGGAGCTTCGGCGGGAAGTCACTATACGCTTACCATCGTGGCGGCCCGATTCGCCGGGAAGCCGCGCGTGGCGCGGCACCGGCTGGTGTATGATGCGCTGGCCGACGAGCTACGGCAGGGTATTATTCATGCGCTTGCCATCAAGGCTTTTACACCCGAAGAGTTTGCAGACCAGTTCGAGGAGCGACCCCTAGTAACTTAACTGTCCTCCAGTTCAGTTTTGCTTTCAGCCAAGATTCCCAGCCCTCGTTTTGATCAGGAGCTATTGGTGATTTTGAAAAATCCCCGTATTTGCTCAGAACATTGCCGTGGTGAACGGCACGCCGATTTCGAAATCCCGTGTCGATGCGCTTGTGGCGCAACTCGTTCAACAGGGTCCAGGACACGCCGCAATTGCAGGCAGCCGTGCGTCAAAAGCTGGTGAATCGCGAGATCCTGATGCAGGAAACGATGCGGCGCGGTATTGCCACGCGTCCCGACGTAAAGGCGCAAATTGCCGTTGCTCAGCAGACTGTGGTTTCGCGTGCGTTGATTGAAGATTTTGTGAAGAACAATGCGCCGACCGATGCCGAGATCAAGGCGCGTTACGATGACATGGTGAAGCAGGTTGGCGTCGGCAAGGAATATCACCTGCACCATATTCTAGTCGACAACGAAGCTCAGGCTAAGGACTTGATTGCGAAGATCAAGGCTGGCGCAAGTTTTGAAGATCTGGCGAAGCAGTATTCGAAGGATCCGGGATCGGGCAAGAATGGCGGCGATCTGGACTGGTCAAGCCCGCACAGGCGTATGTGCCGGAGTTTGGCGCAGCGGCTGAGAAGTTGAAGAAGGGTGAGATGACCGACGAGCCGGTGAAAATGCAATTCGGCTGGCACATCATCCGGTTGGACGATATCCGCGATGTTGCCCCGCCGCCGCTCGAGCAAGTGAAGGATCAGATTGCGAAGCAGATTGAGCAGGAAAAACTGTAGGCTTTTGAAGAAGGTTTGCAGAAGAAGGCTGTTATCAAGTAACAACTGCTGATTTCCGCCGATGTGAAAATGCCCCGCTGGCGCAAACCAGCGGGGCATTTTCATTGGGTTTTGGTTCTGCGCTGCTATGCCTTTCCCTCGTGAAAAGGGCACAGCGCAACTTCATCCTACCCAGCGTCGCGCGTTCTGGAACACGCGCAACCACGGACTTGCATCCCCGGTCCAACCGGCAGGCGTCCAGCTCATCTGCACATTCCTGTGCACCCGCTCCATGTGCGGCATCAGTACCGCGAAGCGTCCATCTGGCGTCGTCACCGACGTAATCCCTTCCGGCGAGCCATTCGGATTCAACGGATAACGCTCGGTCGCAGCGCCCTGGTTATCAACGAAACGCATTGCCACCAACGCGTTTGCCACGTCGCCTTGCTGCGAGAAATCCGCAAAGCCTTCACCGTGTGCAACGGCCACCGGAATCCGCGAACCTTCCATCCCGGCAAAGAATATCGACGGCGAACTTTGTACCTCGACCGATGCAAACCGGGCCTCGAATTGCTCCGATTTGTTCTGCGTAAATTTCGGCCATGCGTCCGCGCCGGGGATCATCGAAGCGAGGCTGCTCATCATCTGGCAACCATTGCAAATGCCCAGCGCGAAGGTATCCGTACGGCCAAAGAAATCCGCGAACATATCAGCCAGACGCGGACTGAAACGAATCGTCTTCGCCCAGCCCTCGCCCGCGCCAAGCACGTCGCCGTAGGAGAAACCGCCGCAAGCCACCGCGCCCGCAAAGTCCGCCAGCGTAACGCGTCCTTCCAGCAAATCGCTCATGTGGACGTCGTGGGTGTCGAACCCTGAACGGTCGAACGCGTAAGCTGTTTCCAGATGCGAATTGACGCCCTGCTCTCGCAGGATAGCTACGCGCGGACGCGCGCCCTTTCCGATAAACGGAGTCGATACATCCTGCGCCGGATCAAAAGTCAGCACCGGCGAGATACCCGGATCAGTCGGATCGAGCAAAGCATCGTATTCGGCATCGGCGCAGGCGGGGTTATCGCGCAACCGCGCGATGCGCCAGCTCACTTCGCTCCACGCGCGCTGCAACTCATAGCGCGGCGCTTCGTAGATCTTCTTCGCGTCGCGATAAATTTCGATCGCGTCACGCTCGTTCGGCTTGCCGATCACTTCGCTGCAAGCAGACAGACCATGCTCACGCAACACAGCCAGCACGGCATCGCGATCCGCCAGAGGCACCTGGATCACGCCGCCCAACTCCTCGGCGAACAACGCGCGAATGGTCCGGTCTTCACGACGGCCGCTGGTCTGCTTCGCCCAGTCCTTGGCGTCACCGTAATCGGATTCGTGGTTGGGATCGAGGATCAGCATGTCGACGTTCAGCGACACCCCCACGTGCCCCGCAAACGCCATTTCGCAGACCGTGGCCCAAAGGCCGCCATCGGAACGATCGTGGTACGCGAGCAGCTTGCCCGCGGCATTCAGCGACTGGATCGCGTTGAAGAAACGCTTCAGGTTCTCGGCGTCGTCGACGTCAGGAACCGTATCGCCGATCTGCTGCGTCACTTGCGCCAGAATGCTGCCGCCAAGACGATTCTTGCCGCGACCCAGGTCGATCGAGATCAGCACCGTGTCCGTGCCGCGCTGCAACTGCGGCGTGAGCTGACGGCGTACATCTTCAACCGGTGCAAACGCCGAAATGATCAGCGATACCGGCGACACCACTTCCTTCGCCGCGCCCGTGGCGTCCTGCCACTTGGTGCGCATCGACAGCGAATCCTTGCCGACAGGAATGCTGATGCTCAGCGCCGGGCACAACTCCATGCCGATCGCCTTCACGGTGTCGAACAACGCTGCGTCTTCGCCGGGACTGCCACACGCGGCCATCCAGTTAGCGGACAGCTTCAGCCTGCTCAACGATTCGATAGGCGCCGAAGCAATGTTCGTCACCGCTTCGCCCACCGCCATGCGGCCGGATGCGGGTGCATCGATCACGGCAAGCGGTGTGCGTTCGGCAATGGTCATTGCTTCGCCACGGTAGCCAGCGTAGTCCATGGTGGTGATCGCGCAGTCGGCGACGGGCACTTGCCATGGGCCGACCATCTGGTCGCGCACCGTCGTGCCGCCCACCGAGCGATCACCAATCGTAATCAGGAACGATTTGCTCGCGACCGTCGGGTGCTTGAGCACGCTCACCGCGATCTCCGATAACACCATTCCGGTCACATCAACAGGCTCGAACGTCAGGACCTCGCGCTTTACGTCGCGATGCATCTTCGGCGTCTTACCCAACAGGACTTCCATGGGCATATCGACGGGTTCGAGCTTTTGATCCGCCCTCTTCAAATCGTCGATCAACTGCAACTGGCGCTCTTCGGTCGCCACCCCCACCACGGCTACCGGGCAGCGTTCGCGCGTGCAGATGGCTTCGAAGGCCGGGAGGCTCTCCGGCGCAATCGCCAGGACGTAACGCTCCTGCGCTTCGTTCGACCAGATTTCTCGCGGCGACAAACCGGATTCCTCGAGCTGCACGCGACGCAATTCGAAACGCGCGCCCTTGTCCGCGCCGTCGACCAGCTCAGGAAACGCATTCGACAAGCCGCCCGCGCCCACGTCGTGGATGCTCAGGATCGGGTTCTCAGCGCCCAACTGCCAGCACGCATTGATGACTTCCTGCGCGCGCCGCTGGATTTCCGGGTTGCCGCGCTGGACGGAATCGAAGTCGAGTTGCGCGGTGTTTGCGCCGGTCGCCATCGAACTTGCCGCACCGCCGCCCATGCCGATCCGCATGCCCGGACCTCCGATCTGGATCAGCAACGACCCCGCCGGCAAATCCATCTTGTGGGTGTGCTGGTCCGAGATATTGCCGATCCCGGCCGCAATCATGATCGGCTTGTGATAACCCCGCACGCGCCCGGCAGCATTCTGCTCATACGCGCGGAAATAGCCGCCCAGATTGGGCCGGCCGAATTCGTTGTTGAACGCGGCCGCGCCAATCGGGCCATCGATCATGATCTGCAACGGTGATGCAATCCGCTCCGAGCGTCCGTACGGCTCGTGGGCGTCCGAGGGATTGCGCTGCGGCACGGGTACGGCGCTGTCGCGGGCGTTTTCCCAAGGCTGGCGTGCGTCGGGCAAGTCCAGATTCGACACCGTGAAACCGGCCAGGCCCGCCTTCGGGCGCGCACCGCGGCCCGTCGCGCCTTCGTCGCGGATCTCGCCGCCCGAGCCTGTTGCAGCGCCTGCAAACGGCGAAATGGCGGTCGGGTGGTTATGTGTCTCGACCTTCATCAACGTGTGCGTCAACTCGGTGTGACGGCCATAATGTTCATTCGAACCACGCGGGAACCAGCGCTCGGCCGTACCGCCTTCCATGATCGCCGAGTTGTCCGAATACGCGACGATCGTGCCGGCGTGATTCAACTTCTCGGTGTTGCGGATCATGTTGAAAAGCGAAATGTCCTGCGGTTTGCCGTCGATGGTCCACTGCCCGTTGAAAATCTTGTGGCGGCAATGTTCGCTGTTGACCTGCGCAAACATCATTAGTTCGACGTCGGTCGGATTGCGCTCCAGTTGCTTGAACGAATCGACGAAGTAGTCTATTTCATCTTCCGCCAGCGCGAGGCCGAGTTTCGCGTTCTCCGTTTCCAGCGCGCCGCGGCCATGGCCGAGGATATCGACGGCTTGCAGCGGCTGAGCCGGCAGTTCGTCGAAGAGATGCCGTGCGTGATCCCGCGACGGCGCTACGCTCTCGGTCATCCTGTCGTGCAGCGCGGCGGCAACCGCCGCGCGTTCCTGCTCGCCCAACGCCTTCTTGCCGCCAATGCCGCTGCCGAACAAGCCGCTTTTCAGGATCACCGTATATTCGATACCCCGCTCGATCCGGCGCACCTGCGTGAGGCCGCAGTGATGTGCGATGTCGGTGGCCTTGCTCGCCCACGGCGAAACGGTGCCGAAACGCGGCACGACCATGAAGGTTTCGTGTGCGCCGCGCTCGGCACTCGCCTCGAACGGCGTGCCGTAGTGCATCAGCGCGTGGATACGGTTGCTGTCTTTATCGGAGAGCGGATCGACCGAGTTCACGAAATGCAAGTACTGGCCGCGCACGCCGACAATTGCCGGGTCGATGCGCGTCAATGTTTCAAGCAGGCGGGTTTGACGGAAATCGGAGAGGGCCGAAGCGCCGGGGAAACACGAGAAGTGGGCCATTATCACGGTGCTTAAAGGACGTCGAATACGTCAAGGCAGAGGTCAAGACGAGAGACGCCGGAGCCAGTTGCGGCACTGCCGCAACTGGCGGTGAGAAAACTCAAATTATAACCCGGAAGTGTCTCGAAAAAGGGCGCCGGGCCAAGCCACAAAACGGCCCGGCGGCGCCGCTCTGCCGCGCCTCTTGGCGTCCCGTCGATTCTCGTTTGGCGCTATCATGGCACGCTTTCCCTGACCGGCGTCTGCTCTTCAAACGCCGGTTCGCCTCTCTCACGAGAATCCCGGCGAATCCCGGGCGCCCTGACACATCCGGCGCCGGCTCGTGAACCAGTCTGGTCTTGCGCCTTCGGGCGAGAACGAATCATGGATGTCATCGTCATCGGTGGCGGAATCGCCAGCATCGCCACCCGCGTATCAATTGCGTGCAAACGGGCACCGCGTCTGCGTGGTCGAGCGCCATGCCACTGTTGCCGCAAGGCGCAACCTACGGTCACGGTGGTTCCGTGCTGCCCTCGCCGCTCGACGTGTGGTTCGGCACGACGTTCATACAGACACGGCGTGCCGCAAAAACCGGCATCCTGTTCAAGCCCGGCTTCAATTCCGACACCCGCGAGTTCGCCAAGCAACTCGCGCGGCTCAAGGATCCCGAGCGTTTCACCGGGCAATACGCCGCCCTGCGGCCGCTGGTGGAGATTTCGCGCGACGTGATGACCGACATCGACTCCCGGTACGCACTCGATTACGAACAGCGCACCGGCGTGCTGCATGTGTTCCGCCACGAACGCGACCTCGACCTAGCGCAGTCCGCAATCGCGCTGCTGCAACGGTTCGAGACGCCGCACCACATGACCGCACCGCCAATTGCCCGCTGTTCACCAAGCTGCTCAAGCAATTGCTGGAAGACGGCGGCATGCAGTTCCAGCTTGGCGCGAAGTGACGGCTATTCGCGCCGACGCCCAGCGTGCCGCCGTGGAGCTCGGTCCGCGCGCGAGCGAAGTCGACGGCAAAGGCTGGAAGTCTCGCGACGTGGAACTGATTGGCGCTGACGCCAGCGTGGTAGCAGCCGGTACCGGCACGCCGGCGTTGCTGGCCACGCTCGAAATCAGGTTGCCGCTGCATCCGCTGCGCCTTTAGGTTCAAACAGTCATTGCAACACCATCATTTAGGTTGCGAATATTAACTCTTCAAACGCCTCAGCTGGTGTCTTCTAATCGAGGGCTTTGCGTGGTCTTCAATTAAGCGCGTTCGCAACTGCGTCGAGTTCTCGCTCGAAGTATCGACTAATGTCGGTGCCTTTAGCAGACTGTTGAAAAGCGCCCCGTCATGACGACCGAAGCAGTGTTCAAGAGGTTTGCACATGCAATT
>LGTG01000205.1 GCA_001190015.1 Candidatus Burkholderia crenata | reverse complement strand
GTCGATACTCCGAGCGAGAACTCGACGCAGTTGTGAACGCGCTTAATTGCAGACCACGCAAAGCCCTCGATTGGAAGACACCAGCCGAGGCGTTTGAAGAGTTAATATTCGCAACCTAAATGATGGTGTTGCAATGACTGCTTGAATCTAAGGTTCAGGTCGAAGCGAACATACGGCGTCTTGTCTTGTTAACCTGGGCGGTTTCAATGGTAAAGTGCAACAGGGGGTTTTTAGTGTTTAGAGCTTGGAAATTGGCTTGCTGAAGCAAGGGTTGCAGCGAAGACCTAATGGCGAATGGAACGCGTGAGTGGCGCGCGGGCGGCTGTTCAGGCTGTCGGCGATCGCGTCGAGTTCGTCCTGACTGTAGACCGATAGGTCCGTGCCTTTAGGCAAATACTGGCGCAGTAACCCGTTGGTGTTCTCGCAAGTACCGCGTTGCCAGGGACTGTGTGGGTCGCAAAAGTACACGTTCACGCCGGTGGCGGCGGTGAGTTCTTGATGGCGCGACATTTCTTTGCCTTGGTCGTAAGTAAAGCTTTGTCGTAACGGCGCAACAATCGAATTGAGTTTGGCGGAGAAGCCCGCTAGCGCTGACGCGGCGGTGGCGTTCTCCATCTTAGCAAGCAGCACCAGGAGGCTGGTGCGCTCGACCAGAACGCCGACAGAGGATTGATTGTTCGCACCCTTGATGAAATCGCCTTCCCAGTGACCTGGCAGCAGTCGGTCTTCAATTTCGGGCGGTCGCACGTGGATACTGATCATGTCGGGAATCCTGTCCGCGCCGGTCTGTGCCCCGCGTGCGTGACATGCGCGTGCTGTG
>LGTG01000204.1 GCA_001190015.1 Candidatus Burkholderia crenata | reverse complement strand
TGCTTCGGTCGTCATGACGGGGCGCTTTTCAACAGCCTGCTATGGACTGCCCGCTTGTGGCAAGCGTCAGGACGCGCGAGGCGATGCGGCAGCCGCGCGTTGCCTGGGCTTGGCACCGTCGGCTGTACATCGTCTATCGGCACAGTCATGGTTGCGCACTTCAGGCAAGGGTGAAACGGCGAGCAATACGCGCCTCCCGCAGGTTCTTTCCAAATCTTTAAAAAGATTTCCACGCGTGTGTCCAGGCCGTTCGGGCCAGTCGATGCCCAACGCGACACGCAGTCCGCAGCGGCGACGAGGAACCGTCGTCACCCGCGCCCTGCCAGCATTTTTTGATTTTTATTTCAATATTTTTCGCGGATGCTTGAGCGCGAAGCACGACCACGTGCAATCCAGGCAGGACCAGATCAATGAAATGTCGTGTAGAGAAACTGATGGGGCTGCGCGCCGTCGGAGTGATGATGGCCGCTCGGCATATCGGAAGCCTTCGCAGCGGCAACGTTCGGTTGCCTTTTCATCGAGGCACCTTTCTTGCGTCTCAAGGACCGTCTCGCGACCCGTCTGCAGCGCAGTCCGGCGAGCAAGCCGGGGCGGATGAGCGCGCCATCTGATGGCATTTCGCGTGGGGTTTCGTCTACGCGATGCAACTGGTCGCACTGGATTGTGACGCGCGTTAGTTCGTTTTTAAAAATCGCTTTAAAACCGCAATTCAAAATAAACTTGCGGTTTTGAAGGCGACTCACATGGGCCAAGCGAACTTCTGGAAATTCAAACGCTTATGCGGAGATCGAAGCCGGGAAAACCGTCCCCTCGTCGTGTCGGCGGCTGTGTTCGACAGTTGACCGCCCGGCCCGGTCCGGTAAAACGGACGGTTACCGTTGGTTTGTTTTCGAGGCTCATCCGTCAATCCAGTACACTTATTGAATCGAAAGCAATGGTCCAGACCAGAGAAACCTGGTCCGGTGTTTGATAGTTAAGAGGGAGAAACGTACGTGGCTAATGACAAGATGCTGGCGCAAATGAGTAACAAACCGGGGTTTATCGCGGCCCTCGACCAGAGTGGCGGATCCACCCCTGGCGCCCTGCGGGCGTATGGAATTCCGGAAAGCGATTACAACGGCGACGCCGAGATGTTCAAGCTGATGCACGAGATGCGGGTACGCATCATGACCGCATCCGCCTTCACCGGTGACAAGGTTATTGGCGCCATTCTTTTCGAAGCCACCATGGACGGACAGGCAGAAGGAAAGTCCGTCCCGGCCTTCCTGTGGGAAGACCGCGGCGTGGTTCCGTTCCTGAAAGTGGACAAGGGGCTCGAGGCGGAAGCGAACGGCGTGCGTCTGATGAAACCGATCCCCGGGCTGGACGCGTTGCTCGAGCGGGCGGTCAAGCTGGGCGTATTCGGTACGAAGATGCGCTCGGTCATTGACCATGCGTCCGAGGAAGGAATCGCGGCCATCGCCAAACAGCAGCTCGAAGTCGCGGCGCAAATCCAGGCGCACGGTCTCGTGCCCATTCTGGAACCCGAGGTATCGATCAACAGCCCGGACAAGGCGGCAGCGGAAACCATCCTGCTGGCTGAGCTGCTCAAGGGCCTCGACGCACTGCCCGAAGGCAGCAAGGTCATGATCAAGCTGACCATCCCGGACGTGGCGGATTTCTATCGTCCGCTGATCGAGCACCCGGCCGTCGTACGCGTGGTGGCGCTCTCCGGCGGCTATTCGCGGACCGACGCATGCAATCGCCTGGCGAAGAATCACGGCATGATCGCCAGCTTCTCCCGGGCGCTGATCAGCGAGCTCAAGAAGTCGATGAGCGACAGCGAGTTCGACGCAACGCTGGCAACATCTGTCGATGAGATCTATCAGGCCTCGGTCGTAAAGGTCTGAATTTCAGGTTTCACCAGGGTTTCATGGAACTTTGATATGGGGCTGCACTTGAGGCATGAGTGCGGCCTGTCTGTCATGCCGCACGAGCAACGCTTGCTTGCGGCAGTTCGAGACGGCGTGACCAGGCGGCAAGATGGCGGAAAGCGATGGGCGCTTTGCTCAGAATCGCGCTGTCGTACTGCTTGCCTGCGAACCTGACAAAGTCGTTGATCCGGAAGCCCTGGCCACGGTAGAACTCAATCAGATGGGCAGCGGGCTGTGGTGTGTCCAGCGCGAGTTCCGCGTAACCGCGAATGGCGGCCCAGTGATCGGCATAGGCCAATAACGACTTCCCGATCCCCCTGCTCTGGTAGGCAGGATCAACACCGAATTGGCGAACGCTCGCAATATCATCCCGCCGATAAAACCCACATAACGACTCGCCATCCTGCGTATACAGTGTCATGTTTCCAACCAGCCACCCGTTGCATACCGCGACATAACAGTCGCCGCGCATGGCACGCGCACGGGTAACCAGCGCGGACTGGTCAACACACGTGCAGTTGAGTCCCATCGAGCCCAGCCGCGAGAATGACCGGTGCAGCATCTGGGTCAACTCTTCGAACGAATCGCACGCCGGATCAAAGCGCCTCAGTACTACGCTGCCTACACCGCGATGCACATAGCTGATTCGCGTGTGATTCCTGGTTGCTGTGTGTTGCTTCGACATGACACCCCCGGTCCCATCAGTTGCCAGAAGTGTAGGATTCCTCGTCGGTTGATAACAAGAAAAAATGCCGTAAATATTTCGTGTTTTACGGTATTTTTATTTGCGGTGGTGCAGGTCTTTACTATTGCAATTCATCCTACCCGCACTCAGGAAACGCGTACGCTTTCCGCATTCATTTTTTCGACAGTGAGATTCACCGATCGCGGGGTCAAAGGGCTGGTCCTATGCTTGACCCCGGCCGGCACGGTCAACATCTCGCCCAGTCTTAACTCGTATCGAGCCGTTTCCAGCTCGACAAGCAAGACGCCCTCGATAACGATGAACACTTCGTCCGAGTCAGGATGGAAATGCCAGAAAAATGGCGCATACATCACGCTAAGGTGAACCTTGCAATTACCCATATTTTTATACGATTCTCTATTAATAAGGAATATATTAACGTCATTGCAAGATTAGTTGATGAGAGACGGCGATGA
>LGTG01000203.1 GCA_001190015.1 Candidatus Burkholderia crenata | reverse complement strand
ACGAGAGCTTCGCGGTTACGTGCCCGCTTGCCCTGATCGGCACCGCCTTCTATCCGGTTCTTGTACATCGGCTCACGGTTTCGCTCCACGCTTCCTCCCCACGCTCGGTCACCCTCACGCAGTTGCGCTTCATTTCGTTCGCTGTGGTCAACTCACGGGAGGACTTACACCTCCAAGATTGCGCTCATGCTGGGCGCACACGACAAAAGCCCGCCCTTTTAAAGGCAGGCTTTTATATACCACACCGGTTATCACCAACCGATCAGATTGGGAACGACGGCTTAGTTGTCGTTGTTACCAATCGTGGCGCTGACACGCTGACGCAGTTCAACGCCGTCAATCGGGAAGGTCGCTTCAACACGCCGAGCGCCCGTATACCGCTTTTCCCAATAGCTGTTGTCCATGTCATCCACACGGATCGTGCTGCCGGTGGATGGCGAATGAACAAACTTGTTGTCGCCGATATAAATCCCAACATGCGAGAACGAGCGACGCATTGTGTTGAAAAACACAAGGTCACCGGGTTTCAGCTCGCTCACGCGAACTTTCTCGCCAACCCGGCTCATCTCTTCCGCACGCCGCGGCAAGGTCATGCCCAGCGTGTCCTGAAACACGTAGCGCACGAAACCGCTGCAATCGAGACCGGAATCCGGCGTATTGCCGCCCCAGCGATAACGCACGCCGATCATATTGAGCGCACCGACGACCACGTCGCCCGCCTTGCTCGCCATGCCGGAAAGAAAAGAACGTGTATCGCTGGATGGGTTGCTTGTCACATTGCCGGAGTCGGCAACGGGATAAATGTCGTTAGCTGCTTTGATCGACGCAGATATGCCATTGCTGGCATTTTGGCTTGAATTGCTGACTTCGTCGGCGAACGCGCCGGAAGTTGCTGTCATCATCAGGCCGATCAACATGCTGGCTGCTGCTCGCGTGCATGTCTGAGTCAAAGTTAATTGCTGCATCGGTCGGTAGTTTTTGGTGGAAAATACTGAAAAATCATAGTCATGCGGAAAAATTGGCTTGATACTAGCCAGATATTATTTACATGTCAAAAGGCATAGAAAAATACAATTAAGATACGCACCTAATTGGTGAAAATTAGGCCGTACTCGACGCTTTCAGTAGCTTTCTTGTGTACTCGTGGGACGGCATCGCAAAAATATTCTCCACATCACCGGTTTCCACGACAGTTCCGTTCTGCATCGCCACAACCTGGTGCGCCATTGCGCCGATGACCTCCAGGTCATGACTGATGAACACGTAACCCAGGTTTTACTTCCGTTGTATATCGACAAGCAGACGCAAAACTTGATGCTGAATTGATACATCGAGTGCGCTGGTGGGTTTGTCGAGGATCAGAATGCGTGGTTCGAGCACCAGCGCGCGGGCGATGGCAATGCGCTGCCGCTGGCCGCCGGAGAACTCGTGCGGGTATCGGTTGAGCGCCGTACGGTCCATTCCGACTTCACGCAAAACGGCCACCACCTTGGCGTGGCGTGCTGCTGCATCGAGTCCTGGACGATGCAGCGTCAGCCCCTCCCCCACTATTCGCTCGATCGTCTGGCGCGGGGACAGCGAACTATACGGGTCCTGAAACACCACCTGCATATTTGATCGCAGGACGGTTTTTTTCGCGGCCACGATAGTCACCGAGCAAGCGGCCTTGAAACTCCACCTTGCCGTGCGACATGCGCTGCAAACCTAATAGCGCCATCACCAAGGTGGACTTTCCGGAACCGGCCTCGCCCACGATACCCAGCGTTTCACCCTGCCGCACCGTCACCGGCACCCGATCCACCGCCTTGAACGCGCCGCGCCGGAACCAGCTACTCACGCACGGCACCTTCGTGGCGAATTCCACGGACACCTCTTGCGGTCGAGCAATACGGGCGACAGCGGCAGCACCGGCAACACCGTGCGCTCGGGCTTGCTCTCAAGCAATCGCACCGTATAAGGATGCTGCGGCGACGCGAATATGTCCTGGACTGTGCCGCTTTCCACTAGCACGCCCTGCTCCATCACCGCCACACGCTGCGCGAACTTACGCACGAGGTTGAGATCGTGCGTGATCAGCAGCACAGCCATGCCGCGCGACGCGGCTTCGTCCCGCTGCAACTCCACCAGCAGCAATTCCACGATCTGTGCGCGGATGGTCACGTCCAGCGCGGTCGTAGGTTCATCGGCGAGCAAAAGACGCGGGCGGCATACGCTTACAATTACCCATATTTTTCTACGATTCTCTGTTAATAAGGAATCCTTTATGTTAACGTCGTTGCAAGATTAGTTGATGAGGGACGGCGATGACGAACAGAGGCGGTCGAAAGCGTGCATCGGAAGAAGCCTGTGATGCTAATGCGTGGCTGAACGAGGAAGCGGGACAAAGCCGGTTTCGCGATGAGCGTCTTGGTAAAAGATTCCGCCTGGTTCTCGAACGCCTGTGGTCGTGTATCGGGCAGAGC
>LGTG01000202.1 GCA_001190015.1 Candidatus Burkholderia crenata | reverse complement strand
AACAGAGAATCGTAGAAAAATATGGGTAATTGCAAGGTTGCAATAACTGCTTGAACCTAAGCTTCGTACCCTTGCCGGGCGCACGGCGGATGAAGGAAGAGCGGAGTATTCGCTTAAAAACAAGAACACAAGCGGCTACTATCGCCTCGCGCGACGGTAGCCTGCTGCAACGCGCCTCAACGGGAAGGGCGTGGAATGGATTTTGGCTTTAACCTGACTCGAACGGCGAACGCTTCAGCGTGGCGTCTATTGCCCAATCGCTGGGACTTCGTCGCATTCCCACTGATTATCTGCGTGCTCGCGTTGAGCTTAGTTGGCTTTCACGAGACGCTGGCGCCCATCTCGACGCTACAACGCAGGCCATCTCGCTCGACCCGGCCAACCTTCCCGAATACGCGTTGCGCACGACGTTTCGCATGCTCGTGGCCATGGTGGCGTCGCTGGTCTTCACACCGGTTTACGGCACGCTCGCCGCGAAGAGCCGGCGGGCGTCCATGGTGCTCGTGCCGATCCTGGACATTCTCCAGTCGGTGCCGGTGCTGGGTTATATCTCATTCACGGTCACGTTCTTTCTCGCGTTGTTCCCGGGCCGCGTGTTCGGCGCGGAGCTGGCGGCGATCTTCGCGATCTTTACGAGCCAGGCGTGGAACATGACGTTCAGCTTCTATCAGTCGCTGCGCACCGTCTTGCAATTACCTATATTTTTCTACGATTCTCTGTTAATAAAGAATCCTTTCTTTCTGTTAACGTCGTTGCAAGATTAGTTGATGAGGGACGGCG
>LGTG01000201.1 GCA_001190015.1 Candidatus Burkholderia crenata | reverse complement strand
CGGTTACACGCCCGCTTGCCCTGATCGGCACCGCCTTCTATCCGGTTCTTGTACATCGGCTCACGGTTTCGCTCACGCTTCCCCCACGCTCGGTCACCCTCACGCAGTTGCGCTTCACTTCGTTCGCTGTGGTCAACTCACGGGAGGACTTACACTTCCAAGATTGCGCCTATGCTGGGCGCACGCGAAAAAAACCCGCCAGAGGCGGGTTATATACTAACAACCGGCTACAACTTACCGCTTGTTAACTGCATCCTTGAATGCCTTGCCAGCCGTGAACTTGACGGTCTTGGCGGCCGGAATCTTAATGGATTCGCCGGTCTTCGGGTTACGGCCGGTGCGCGCTGCGCGCTTGCCCGAACCAAAGCTTCCGAAGCCAATCAACTGCACGGCGTCACCCTTCGAGACGGCTTTCTTGACCACTTCGAGCAACGTGTCCAGCGTTTCGCCGGTTTGAGCCTTGCTGGCGCCGGTCTGAGCGGCCACGGCGTCGATCAGTTCCTGTTTATTCATTAAGGTTCCTTTATCAGTTTAGGTTGACACGAACAGCGCGAACGCGCCGATTATACGTGCGCGGGCCTTGCAGTCGAATACTGAGGCGGGTCCAGCCCCCTGGCCCACTATTCCGGCAAACCCTCACACCCCGGTCACCGGGCCTCCTCCTTACTCGGCGGTTGTTATCATAACTCAGCGCAAACCCAAGCAGGATAAGGGTTTCGAAGATTTACGTATGACTGGACGCAAGTGAAATCCCTTGTCGACTCCTTTTTCATGCAAACAATCCTTTCGTACTGTACGTTTCAACCTCCGTTGATTTTTGCCAACGGTTGGCGGACAATCCGGCGCATCATGCGCTAAACCTTGCCCCTATTAACTTTAAGGGAACTCGGCGCAGCATCGGAAATACACGGAGAAAGTCATATCATAAGATTGCTTTCAAACCTTTCGTATGACCCGTTCCTTTTTTTTCGCAAACGTGCTCGGCAGTCGCGCGCGTTGGGCCCAACGGCGAAATTTCACGGTTTTGCAGGCGGAACTCGACGCTGGGCGGCTGTTTATCGAAACATGGGCCGCGTGGCGCGCTGATCCGCAGCACTGCGAGCGCCTGCATTTTGTCGCGGTTGGCCGACTGGCGACGATGGACCTCCCCGATGTAATCGCTGACCAGCCCACGCTTTCCCAATTACTGATCAATGCGTGGCCGATGCGGGTTGCCGGACAGCACCGGCTCGAGTTTGAAAACGGGCGCGTGATGCTGACGCTGGCTATCGGCGAGTTGGAGAGCATGCTGCAGAAGATCTGGCTGCGCGCCGATGCGTTTTATTTGCGGCCATCGCATGTCGATGCAAAACTCGCCTACGTCGCGAAGGCGCTGGCGCGTGTCGCCGGAGATCAGGCAACGCTGTATGCCAAAGCACATCCCCAGCTTCCCCGCGCCCTGGAAGATGCAGGTTTTATCTGCGATGAAACCCCGGATGCCTCTTATGTATGCGCCCGCTTCGCTCCACGCTGGCCTGTACGGCACCATGAACCGCCGCTTGCGTTGGCAATAGAGGACTCCCAAGTTCAAACGCTGCGTCATGCAATTGTCATTGGAGCTGGCCTTGCCGGCTGTGCGATCACGGAGCGCCTTGCATCGCGAGGATGGCGAGTTAGCCTGATCGAACGCCACGACGATCTCGCCCGCGATGCGTCCGGTAACCCAGTGGGTGTCTTCCACCCGATCGTCTGGCGCGACGACAGCATTGCTGTCCGCCTGACACGCGCAGGATTTCTCTACGCGCTGCACCGATGGTCGGAACTCGAACGCGCCGGCCACAATCTGGGACGCAGCCACCATGGCTTGCTGCAAATCGCGAATTCCACCGACGATGCACGCGCAATCGCATCGGCAATCGAGCGATTCGGGCTGCCACCGTCCTATGTCGTAGCCGTGGATGAACACGAAGCCTCCCATCTGGCCGGTCAGCTCGTCGCGCGCGCTGGATGGTTTTTCCCTCACGGCGGCTGGATTTCCCCCGCTGCGATATGTGCAGCGCAATGCGCAGCTGCTGGCGATTTACTGACGACCCGCTTCGGCACGGAAGTCGCGCGTATCGAACGGGAAAACGGCGCATGGACCGCGTTCGACTCCACCGGCCACGCCCTCGCCCAAGCCCCCGTCGTGATCCTGGCCAACGCCGGCGATGCGCAACGCATCGCCGGGCTTCACGGACTTCCAATGCGCGACGTACGCGGCCAGCTCACGCTACTGGACACGAGTCCCCTGGATGGCCTGCGCGTGCCGATCGTCGGCGATGGCTACGCTGTGCCGCTCGGCGCTCATCGCACACTGACCGGCGCGACCTACGACATTGACGACATCAATACGCAGATCCAGGTCACCGGTCATACCGAAAACCTCGAACGTGTCTCGATGATGCTGCCCGCCCTGGCCGGATTCGAACCTCGATCAGAAACACTGGAAGGCCGCGTGGCTTTCCGGTCGGTGACGAGCGATCGCATGCCGATGATCGGCGCCCTCGCCGATGAAACCGCCGCACGTGCCAATGCCACCCATCTTTCCAGCGCATGGCCGCTCGATTTGCCGCGGTCGCCCGGCTTGTACGGCGCGTTTGCTTTCGGTTCGCGCGGGCTGGTGTGGTCGACGCTCGCCGCCGAGCTGATCCCGGCACAAATCGAAGGGGAACCATGGCCTGTTGAGCGTAAACTGGCCGAGGCCATCGACCCCGCACGCTTCCTTCTGCACGCGCTAAGACAAAGCGAATTCACCTAAAAACGCTGGCTGAAAAACTATCCACCGCAGCCTGTGGATAACCCGTCAAATTTGGCGCGAATGACCTGTGTACTCGCTGTGGACGTAAACAGGACAACTCAATTGCGCCATGAATCCGGCCGAAGTTGTTCCGTGTTCACCCTTCGGCGCCCACACGTTCACTATCTACTTACGCGTCCTTCAAGCTTTTGTAAACGTTGATAAAAACAGAATTATCCACAGAAATCGTCCGGCCTTATCAACTACTAAATATATATAAACAAAACGTGTAAACCTTAAAAACCGGCGTCATCGGCAACGTCCAAAGTGAAAAACCCGCGTTATTTCAGACGAAACGACAACGAGATGCGGCGCTCTTAAAGATAGATTTTTCCATATCCCAAGACGCTGGAAGCCATTGTTACCGCTTGGTTTAAGCGTTAATGGGATTGAAGAAGGGTCGCCGGGAGCCATGGCACAATCGCCGTTCTTTCGCATGGCCGCCTTGCCGGCTTATCGCTTCAAACCGGGCTTCATGTGAACGCGTGAATTGAAAAAAAACGCTGTATCCCTTGCCGTGACGGCAACGGACCAACCGACCAGGCAGCGAACGGCTGTCGATCGGCCAACCGGTCCCAACGGGGCTTGACCGAACCTGAAGAATCATCAGCAACGAACCTTTCCGGCGACCCACACCGTTGCCGCGCACTACCTACCCATTCATTGATTATCCGCACTAGCTGCAAAGGAGAAGTCCTCACGATGAAGTTGGCTTTTTCATTCTTACCGGTCTGGCCGCTCGTACCCGACGCCATTTTTTGGGCCGGCCTTGCGCTAGTCGCTGCGGGTCTCTGCGGTGAACTGCTCTGGCGTGCCTGGCATCTGCCGCGTATCACCGGATATGCCGTCATTGGCCTGATCGCGGGCAATGCGGGTTTTGGTGTTATCGATGTCAGTTCGGCCGGAATCTCGCGGCCCTTGCTCGACGTTGCGCTAGGCCTGCTCCTGTTCGAGCTCGGCAGCCGACTCGACTTGCGCTGGATTCGCCGCAACCCTTATCTGATCTTGTCAAGCATTGCTGAAAGCACGCTTACGTTCGGCTTCGTGCTGATCGCGTTGACGTTGTGCAAAGTGCCAATCATGCTGTCGATCGTGATTGCCGCAATCGCGATGGCAACGTCGCCGGCCATGGTCATTCAACTGCGTACCGAATTGCGTGCTGAAGGCCAGGTCACGCAGCGCCTGCTTACGCTGACTGCGCTCAACAGCATGTACACGGTGATTGTGGAAAAACTCGCGGCCGGCGTGCTGCATCAGGAGATCTACGGCAACACGCTCGCGACTATCGTTCAACCGCTTTATCTGCTGCTCGGTTCGCTCGTCCTGGCGCTGGCCCTCGCGCTGACCTGCAATTTGCTGTACCGACGGCTGAATACCAACGACGAGCATTCGTTCGTCGCGTTGTTCGGGCTCGTGCTGTTCGCCATCGCGATCGCGCATGTGTTCAAGCTGTCGACCATTCTTGCCTTGCTGGCAGCAGGCATCATTGTGAAGAATTCGAACAAGCGGCCGCAACTATGGCCAACTCATTTCGGCACGGCGGGCTGGTTGCTGACGGTGATTTTGTTCGCGCTGACATTGACGTCGTTCGAATGGCACGATATCGCGCTGGGCGGCGTAGCCGCACTGGTGCTGATCGTGGCGCGTTTCGTCGGCAAACTGGCCGGCGTAATGATCTTCGCCAAACCGAGCGGCCTCAACTGGAAACAGGGTGCGGCGCTCGGGGTGGCGTTGACGCCAATGTCGACGCTTGCCTACTTGCTCGTTGACGATATGTACACGTTGTACCCCGATTACGACCCGACACTGCGTGCAATCGTGATGTGCTCGATCGTCGTGCTGCTGATTGTCACACCGTTCCTCGTGTATCGCAGTTTGTCGGCGATCGGTGAACGCCGGGAGTAGCGTCGTATCCTGTTTTTCTATCGTTTTTAGCGGATTGCCGGGCGTTTCATTGAACCTGTCACTGAGCGCTTGAGTTCACTACCCGACGCGTCATACCGATAAGCGGCGCGTCGTGCCGGCAAGGTGTCGGCCGGCGACGCAGGCTTTGTCAATCAAGAGGTACCATGTCACTCGAACCTTTCATCAACTCGGAGCCGTTCACCTTCGGCGTCGAACTCGAGATCCAGGTCGTCAATACGCACGACTACGACCTGACCAAGGCCGCCTCGGATCTCATGCGGCTTGTCAAGAACGAAAAGATCCCTGGCAGCATCACGCCGGAGATCACCGAAAGCATGATCGAGTTGTCCACCGGCATTTGTACGACGCACGAACAGGCCGTAACGGACCTCCGTGCCATCCGCGACACCCTGGTGTCCGCTGCTGACCACCTCAATGTCGGGCTGTGTGGCGGTGGCACGCACGCCTTCCAGCAGTGGAGCGATCGCCAGATCTTCGATACACCGCGCTTTCAGTACCTTTCCGAACTTTACGGTTACCTCGCTAAGCAGTTCACGGTGTTTGGCCAGCACGTGCACATTGGCTGCCCGGACCCGGACAGCGCGTTGTTCCTGCTGCATTCCATGTCGCGTTTCATTCCGCACTTCATCGCGCTGTCGACTTCGTCGCCATACGTGCAGGGTGTTGATACCGGCTTTCATTCTGCGCGTCTTAATTCTGTTTTTGCATTTCCGCTGTCTGGCCGTGCGCCGTTCACCCTCACGTGGGACAGCTTAGAGGAATATTTCTCGAAGATGGTCAGCACCGGCGTGGTGAACAGCATGAAAGACTTCTATTGGGACATCCGGCCGAAGCCGGGTTTCGGCACGATCGAAGTACGGGTGATGGACACGCCGCTGTCGATCGATCGCGCAGCGGCCATTGCCTGCTACATCCAGACGCTTGCGCGTTACCTGCTGCTCGATAAACCCCTGACATTGAAAGAGAACGACTACCTCGTCTATACGTTCAACCGTTTCGAAGCTTGCCGCTTTGGCCTGGAAGGCAGTTGCATCGATCCTCAAACGGGTGAGCGCCGCACGATTGCAGAAGACATCCTGGCGACGCTTGACGTGATCGCACCTCATGCCGATACGCTAGGTTCGAACGAAGCGCTGCGCCAGGTTGGCGATATTGCGCGCAGCAACATGAACGACGCGATTTGGCTACGAGGTGTTTTCGATCGAGAGCGTTCGCTGAATGAAGCCGTGCGCCAGCAGTGCCTGCAGTGGCGCAAATGACAGATCTGTTTTGGCACCAGCGGTTTGACCGCCTCCAGAAAACCCCCCTGCTTACTGGCCAGGTTTTTTCGTTATTTTCTTTCAGGCTGATGCCGATAACCTGCCTTCAAGGTTTACTATCATGAGTTCGTATACATACGTAATAGTAGTTAACAAGCATCGCGCAATTCTGTGGACAACCGATAAAATAACCACAAACTCAAAAGTTTGGAGTGCGCATAGCCCTGGGACGAAGCCTTGCATCAGGAAGGGCAACGTGGGATAACAAGGTGGCAATTTTGTTTGTATGCCCGGGGGTCATCAAGGATCGGCGCACAGAGAATAATGTGGTTATCTACGTCCTTATCCACACTGTTTTGTGAATAACTAAGGTGTGCGTTTGGTTCCAGTCGCTTAGAATGTCGGTTTTGCCGGTAGGGGAATGCAAAGCCGGTGAAACAAATAAAGCGCTGGAAGGTCTAGCAAGCTGTTAAAATTGGGTCCCGTGTAAGCGGGGTTTGAAGGACAAGCGTTATGGATATCGTGTTCATAATCTTTGGCCATGGATGCGATGCGCGGATTGGATGAGATGCAAGAACCTCTGTTTTTTACTACGGTCAAGCTGGAGGATTTCGTCCCGGCGGATCACCCGCTGAGACCAATTCGACTGCTGGTCAACGAAGCGTTGAAACGGCTCAACGGGCTGTTTGGCATCATCTATGCCGACACCGGCTGTGCCTCGATTGCACCCGAGAAGCTGCTGCGTGCGCTGCTCCTGCAGGTGTTCTACTCGGGTGCGCAGCGAGCGCATGCGGATGGAGCAGATGCGCTACAACCTGCTGTTTCGCTGGTCCATTGGACTGGCGATCGAGGACGCCGTGTGGGACCATTCGGTGTTATCGACCGGGGCTCGAGACCG
>LGTG01000200.1 GCA_001190015.1 Candidatus Burkholderia crenata | reverse complement strand
AATTACTGAATCAGTTAAGTCAATGTTAAAAGAAATGAATCAAGTAAATGAATCAATTTGATAATCATATAAACGGTTACGATGTCTCTACCAAGGTGCCGACGTTAATTCGTCACTACCAAATATGGTTTTGACATCAATACCAAGGGTAATGATAATTCATATAACTGCTATCTGTCGCTTCTCCAACCACTGTTTGTATGATAAATAAGTGGTTTGGTTCCTACCTACGGTTATGCCGTTAGGAGATTCTGCTGGTTGTTTCCTTAAACAATCACTGACGTTCAAGATAGGTTCCAACAAATATGATAATCTTTTTGAGGCTTGTGAACCTCTGTTGTTTGCTTTGAGTCTTTTCATTTCTTTTCGGGACTAGATTTTGAGGCACCCCTGGAGCTCATTAAACATTCGGGGGAAAAGATTTTATGAGTTGATACCGGAGCTCTGAGTTCGGAACTAAAACATGGATATTTATGTCGCGTTGCCGGTGAGATGTCGTAAACCGGACCTGTGGATTCTTGGTATGTGTGCGTTCCTCATACTGCTCCACTTGTATCAGGCCTGGATATGATATGATTTGAATATGAGAAATGAAAAACTAGTCCCACTTTCTCTTTATTAAGAGTCTGAATGTTTTGAAACGAGATTTGAATTTGAAATCTGAAATGAATATGGAGATTTGAAGTACCTCGTGATGAGGGAATATATGCATATTTATGCAACTGAAATGATTGACTTAGGCTATGCAGAATTGAGAGATAATTAAAGAAATAAAGACGGAATAATAATAAA
>LGTG01000199.1 GCA_001190015.1 Candidatus Burkholderia crenata | reverse complement strand
TGGTGGAGGCAGTGCGTCGCCGCTGGCCGGGATGTCGGGTAGCAAACATTTATGGTCCGACAGAGACCACAGTGTATGCGATCGGTACTTGGCTGAAGGAAGCGGAAGGCTCGCGCGCGCCGATGATTGGCCGTCCGCTGGACAACACGCGGGCCTATGTGCTGGATGAAGGCTTGCGTCCGGTGCCGGTGGGTGTTGCGGGCGAGCTGTACATTGGTGGAACTGGACTGGCGCGGGGATACTTGAACCGCGCGGGCCTGACGGCGGAGCGGTTCGTGGCAAACCCGTATGGCGAAGGTGAACGACTGTATCGGTCGGGCGATTTGGCGCGTTGGAACGCGGAAGGCGAACTGGAGTACCTGGGCCGGGTGGACCAACAGTTGAAGATCCGAGGCTTTCGCATTGAACCAGGTGAGATCGAGGCGGCGTTGTGTCGACATCCATTGGTTTCACAGGCAGTGGTGATTGCACGGGAAGACACGCCCGGACATAAGCAATTGGTCGGGTATGTGGTGCTGGATGATGCCGCGGCATTGCAGCGCGACGCGGAAGACGAGACGCGACAGGTTCAGGCGTGGCGGCAGGTGTACGACACGCTGTACGAGGCGCACTGTCAGCAGCCGTTCGGGGAGAACTTCGGCGGATGGGACAGTAGTTACGACGGTCAGCCATTGCCGCTGGAAGAGATGCGTGCCTGGCGCCAGGCAACGGTGGAGCGGATTCGCGAGTTGCAGCCGCGCCGGGTACTGGAAATTGGGGTGGGAAGCGGCTTGCTGCTGGCGCCGCTGGCGCCGGAATGCGAAGCCTACTGGGGCACGGATCTGTCACCGACGACGATCGCAGTGCTGGAGCGGCAACTGTCAGAGCAGACCTTCGGAGACCGGGTGAGGCTGTTCGCGCTAGGGGCGCATGAACTGTTGAAGCTGCCAGAAGGGAACTTCGATGTGATCGTGATCAA
>LGTG01000198.1 GCA_001190015.1 Candidatus Burkholderia crenata | reverse complement strand
CCGCCCCCCCCCATCGAGTAATACGTTGGCCAGCAACGGCAATCTCAGCACGCCTTGCCCGTCCCCTGATGCCGCTGCTGGACCATCCCGCGATCCATCATCCACTTCTCGAACCGCCCGGTGCGGACCCGCATGCCGGATGGTGTGGCAGAGGTACGGCCTTATGGTCGTCCCCTATGCCGATGTTGGCAGTGGAGATGCCGTAGTTGCCTGCGACGGAGTTCACCGTGCCGTAGCCAGTCGGAGCCGTTGCACCCAGTGCGCCGCCAGCCGTGAAGGCGATCGACGAACCGGTCTGCGCAGCGCTGGTACCCGTGCCTGCCGTGACCGTGAACAAGGCCGTCGAAGCTGCCGTGCTCAGCGCATTGCCGTTCTGGTCCGTGAACTTATAACCGCCGTTGCCATCTGCGAGGACGTTGATCGACGTGATCGCTGCCGGCGTGCCAGATGCTTCTGCTGTGCCGTTCTCCGCCAGATTCACGCCCGTGATCGAACCCAGGCTCGTGTTGTTGGCAGCGTATCCGCCGCCTTCAGTCTTTGCGACGTTGGCCGTGCTGATCGTGCCCAGTGCGGTCGCTGCCGTACCTTGCGCCGTTGCCTGAACCGTTGCTGCAAATGCGCCTTGGCCAACGAGCGTCAGCGGGGACGGCAACGTGATCGAGCCGTGTTTGCGCCAAACAGTGCCGTGGAAGCAGCGGTCGACAGCGCCTGGTTGTTCTGGTCGGTGGAGGTGAAGCCGCCGTTGCCGTCTGTGAGCACATTGACCGTCGTGATGGCGGGGGTGGTGCCTGCAGCAGCAGCGCCGGCGGAGGTCAGGCTGACGGTGATCGAGGCGATGGTTGCAACCTTTTGCGGGATACCGCCGCCCAGCGAAGCTGCCGACAGGCTTTGCGTCAGGTTCAGGCCGATCGTCTGGCCGACGTTCGCGCCGATCTGGAAGCTCACTTTGCCAGCCGAACCGTCGAGCACGTTCTTGCCGTTGTACGTCGTTTGCGATGCCACGCGGTTCACTTCAGCAACTTGCTGCGCCACTTCTTGTTGCAGAGCTGCCTGGTCGCTTGCCGACAGCGAGCCGCTCGATGCCGTCTGGATTATCGAAACGCCGTCGTTCGCATTCGAAACGCCTTGGTTCAAGCCGTTGATCTGCGTTTGAATACGGTTCGAGATCGCGAGACCTGCTGCATCGTCAGCCGCGCTGTTGATGCGCTTACCGGACGACAGGTGGGTGGATGGCCTGCGACAGCGCGCTTTGCGAGGTATTCAGGTTTTGCTGAGCGATCAGTGAGTTGATATTGTTATCGATACCGATCATTTGGACTTCTCCTGAAAGAACTAAAAGGGCTGTTGTGGCTACTGTACGGTCCTGTTGCCTGGCGGTTCCGAGTGAGGTAGCCGGCCGCCTACTTGGGTTAGCGGCCCATGAAAAAAACTTGAGGACTTAGGTAAGGATTTGTAGGGGGAATAGTGATCGGTGTACGGCCAGCGAGTAAAAGCATTCGCGGGTATTCTTTTCCGATCGGTTATTACGTTTTATCTATAACAGCTCGGGAGCCACCATGCAGCATCGAACTATTGGTACGTCAGACCTCAAAGTCGCGCCGCTCGTTTTCGGCGGAAATGTATTCGGCTGGACCACCGACGAACGCACGTCGTTCTCCATCCTCGATGCTTTTGTCGACCACGGCCTTAATTTCATCGATACCGCCGACGTCTACCCAGCTTGGGTCGACGGCCATCAGGGCGGCGAGTCGGAGACAATCATCGGCAAGTGGCTCAAGGAGAGCGGCAAGTGCGACAAGATCGTGCTGGCGACGAAAGTCGGCATTCTGAGCTCGCGGCCGGGGCTATCGGCAGCGAATATCGAGGCTGCCGTGAACGATTCCCTGAAGCGCCTGAAGACGGATTACATCGACATTTATTTTTCCCATCGCGACGACGATAAAACACCGCTCGTGGATACGCTCGGCACATATCAAAAGCTGATTGCGGCGGGGAAGGTACGCGTAATCGGTGCGTCGAATTACTCCGGTGAAAGGCTGGAAGAGGCACTGAATATATTTGCGAAGGAGGGGATTCCGGCTTATCAGGTGCTTCAGCCCGAATACAATCTTTATGACCGCGCCGGCTACGAGAATGGCCTGGAACCGGTTATCAAGGCGCATAAGGTATCGGTCGTGACGTATTACAAGCCTGGCTAGCGGTTTCCTGACTGGAAAATACCGGTTCAAAACCGATACCGAGAACAGTGCACGTGGCGCGAGGGTGGCCGGTTATCTGAACGACCGGGGCTTGAGAATTGTGAGCACGCTCGTTAAAGCGGCGGACTGTCACGACACCGGAGCCGGCGGCAATCGTACTTGCAGGGCCTGTCATAAATTTTGTGTGTAAGGCATAACATGTAGCTCAAGGAGCATGTATGCCACGCAAACTCAAGACGGCCAGCGATGCCCAGACGGCGTTGCCGTCGATTCCGAAGGAACTGATCGATCAGTTCGTGAAGGGGGACCCATGACGGCTGAAGCGGTGCATGCCGCTTCGGCCGCATTCAAGAAGGCGCTGATCGAGCGGGCACTGGGTGCCGAGCTCGGACATCACCTGGGCTATGCGGCCGGTGCTGTGCGGCCCGAAGACGCGACCAACCATCGCAACGGCAAGAGCGGCAAGACGGTGCTGACCGACGACGGCCCGCTGCGACTGGAGATTCCGCGCGACCGCGACGGCAGCTTTGCGCCGATCCCGATTCCTAAGCACGAGCGGCGCTTCACCGGCTTTGACGACAAGATCATCGCGATGTACGCCCGTGGCATGACGGTGCGCGAAATCCAGGGGTTTCTGGCCGAGCAGTACGGCACCGAAGTGTCGTCGGAGTTCATCAGTTCCGTGACCGATGCGGTGATGGACGAGGTGACAACTTGGCAGGGCCGCCCCCTTCAGCCGATGTATCCGGTGGTGTTCTTCGACGCGCTGCGCGTCAA